>JAUXXD010000216.1 GCA_030681265.1 Candidatus Didemnitutus sp.
TTCACCGCAGTCGGCAAGGCCGTCGCGGGTGGCGAAACCGAAGGTTTCGTCAAAGTGATCAGCGAAGGCACCACGGGCGAAATTCTCGGCGTGCATATCATCGGCAACGAAGCGACAGAGCTGATCGCCGAATACGGACTCGCCATGAATCTCGAAGCGACAGTGGAGGATATCCACCACACGATCCACGCGCATCCGACGTTGTCGGAAGCATTGGGTGAAGCGGCTGCGGCCACGACCAACGAAGCGATTCACATCTAAGCGAATCGGCGCATGCGTGACGATTCACGCCAGCGACAAATCACGAGACCGGCCGCCACGCCGGTCTTTTTGTTTTAGCGATAACGCGCGTGGTGCGCGTCAGGCGTTCTCGTTGTAAAGTTCGCGTCCGATGAGCACGCGACGAATCTCGTTCGTGCCCGCGCCGATGTCGTAGAGCTTCGCATCGCGCAGCAAGCGTCCGGTCGGAAACTCGTTGATGTAACCGTTGCCGCCGAGGCACTGGATGGCTTCGAGCGCGACTTTCACTGCGCACTCTGAGGCGTAGAGGATACACGCAGCGGCGTCTTTGCGCGCGGCGCGACCACGGCCGCGGTCGAGCGAACGCGCGACTTCGTAACTGAACGCGCGGGAACTTTGCAGCGCGACATACATGTCGGCGATCTTGCCCTGCATGAGACCGAAGGTGCCGATGGCGGAGCCGAATTGTTTCCGCTGATGCACGTAGGGCAACACGATGTCCATCGCCGCCTGCATGATGCCGAGCGGACCGCCGGAAAGCACGCAGCGTTCAGTATCGAGACCTTTCATCAGCACGCGTGAGCCGCCGTTGATTTCGCCGAGGACGTTTTCAGCGGGAATTTCGCAATCTTCGAAAACCAACTCGCAGGTGTTCGAGCCGCGCATGCCGAGTTTGTCGAGTTTCGGCGACTTCTTGAAACCCTTCATGCCTTTCTCGACGAGAAACGCGGTCATGGCACGCGAGCCTTGGTCCTTCGGTGCTGTGCGCATGTAGACGATCAACACGTCGGCTTCGGGGCCGTTGGTGATCCACATTTTGGTGCCGTTGGCGATCCAGCGATTGCCTTTCTTCTTCGCTTGGCAGGCCATCGAATTGACGACGTCGGATCCAGCGCCCGCCTCGGACATCGCGAGCGCGCCGACGAATTTGCCCGAGCACAACTTCGGCAGGAAGCGCTTCCGCTGCTCGTCGTTGCCGTTCAGAAAGAGATTGTTGACGCAAAGATTGGAGTGCGCGCCATAGGACAAACCGACCGCACCCGACGCGCGGGAGATTTCCTCCATCGCGACGAGGTGGGCGAGGTAGCCCATGCCGGAGCCGCCGAATTCCTCGGAGACGGTGATGCCGAGCAGGCCCATCTCGCCGAATTTGCGCCACATGTCGGCAGGCGATTCGTTGGTGTGATCGATTTCGGCGGCGCGTGGAGCGAGTTCCGCAGCACACATTTTGCGGACCGTGTCGCGCAGCGCATCAATTTCTTCGCCAAGGGTGGGTGCAGTCATGGTGGGGATTGGGAATGGTTGCCGCAGAACTCGCGCCTTTGCAATCCAACGGTCTTTGATTGCCGGCAGCGAAGTGAACTCCGACAGGTCCGTCCACCCCGAATATTTTCGTGTCGCCTGGCTGCGAGATTCAGCATTGGCAACCCCGGCACAGCGCCGGAAGCTTGATGAAATCAAACTTGCATTACTAAATAGAGTTTCACTATACAAAATCCATCATGCGAAAGGCCTCTATTGTCGGGGTGTTGCTAATATCGGGCGCATTTTCAGTAGCGCTTTGCGCCCACGGCGATTCCACGGCTGCGGCAAGCCCAGAGCCGACCAAGGGGCGCAGCGCCATTATGGCGCCCGGCGCTGCGTCGATCATGTTGGCAAAGGGAGAACAGCTGGCGCGTGACTTTTCCGCCGAACGAGTGCGGATTTCTCTTTTGTCTCGGCCGTTTTTTCAGGCTTCGGCGGGCGACTGGCCCACCCTTGAAGTGGGTCCTTCCTCCTTGGTGTTTGTGCAGGATGCAAGTGGGGGCGGCCTCATTCTCTTAGGCGATGGAGAACAGGCTTTACCGGTTTCGATCGAACTAGGAGCGGATGGCCGCAGTAAAGACCTTCTCGGTTTAAGTCTCGAATATGACCGCTTGCGGGGTGAGGCAGCGCTGCAAGCCTTTGGTAAGACTTATGCAATTGAAGCGTCGCCCGATAGTCACATCACTTCGGTTGTGATTACGGCGGGCGCGGCAGATTGGGTCTTGGAAAAGTTGGAATTCGAGTCGAATGAGCCCGCTTCGGTGGCGCGCGTTCCGAATCTGACTGCGGCAACGACGCCCGGGAATCGAGCCAAGCCCGAATCAATTAGGTTGAAGCGGCAACTAGCATTGCAGGACGCCATTGCCTTCTTCGGTCGGGGACAAGACGCAGCTGGCGAGGCCGCATTGGATTTACAGGGCAGGGGCCTACACGGAACGGCTGCGTGGCGTCTCGATTGCGCCAATCGTCTAACTTGGGTAGCGCTCGAACTTTCGCGCCGCGGTGAGGCGTCAGCTGCGGTTCTGGCGGCGCAAAAAGCGGTGGACAAACTGCGCCCCTTGTTTGCCGCAAATCAAAGGAGTGAGGCCACAGTGGTGGCCAGCGCTTCCGAACTCGAAGGGTTTCTGGTAGAGAGATTTTTCGGAGACTTGGAACAAGCGCGCGCGAGTTACAGCAGGGCAGCAGGGGTTATGCCCGGCAGCGTCGTGGCTGAAGCCGCCATCGGGCGGTTAGAGCGAGCGGAACAAGAGTCGCGAATTCGCGCCAAGCGTTAACCTGAAGAATTCTATTACCATGTTGCCTTCACTTTTACGGTTTAGCCTTAGTTGCACCATTGCCATTCTTGTCGGACTTGCTTCGCCAGCGCGCGCGCAGTCTATTCCAGAATCAGCACAGATAAATCCGTTCCTTGGGGTGCCAGTGCAGATTCTCGTTCTCGCCTTCGGGAAAGCGGAGCACGGTGAACCGGCAGAATTCTGGGCTCAAGGGAACGGGCTTATGCCATCTTCGCTATCCGACTACTCCTACCATCTCAACGCGGGCTTCCCGATTTGGTATGGAGTTCAAGAGGCCAGCTACCAGATGACTCCTGGTGAGGACTATGTGATTTACGCTGATAGCATCTCGTATCCGTCAAGTGTTGCAAAGACCAAGATCAACCTGCGGGCCCCAAGAGGGTATCGCGTATTCATCGATGGGGTGGATCGCACCAGTCTAGAGGTAAATGGAGAGAGTCACAATTACCTGATTCGGATAGTTGCGACCGACCCAGACTCGACGGTTGCTAGGGCCGGAGAGGCGTCATCCCTTGCGACTGGGGGTATCAACTGGCAAGTGGGACTCGGCGCACTCCGGAATGGCAAATCCGCCGGATTTCTTGAGATTCTCAGCGGGGGCACGGCTTCTAGCTGGGGTGGTATTTTCACCCCAGCCGCGTTGGACTACCGGAAAAACTGGAGCGAGGTCGCAGTTTATCGGGTTAGCAATCACATCCGTCAGGTTATTGCTAATGAAGCGGCGGTAGATGTCGTGACAATCAGTGGCGACTCTTTCGAGTTAAGATTTTACAATCCCAGTCAGGTCGTAGGGACGTCGGGGTTGCGCACGTTTGAAGGCGTGCCATTTGTGACCTACAAGATTGAGAAAGGAAGCACAGATACATCGCTTAAGCTTACAAGCACAACCCGGGATCTAGGCAGTAGTAGTGCAGTGGCAAGAGTTGCCCAAACGACCTTGGTGCGAACCGGAGCCGCGCCCAACTTTGTATGGACATTGCATAATTGGCATTCGGTAAATGCGGCTGCTCCCACTGTCGAAATCTCGGAGTCGGCGGGCACGGTGCAGAACCGGACGGAAACAATCATCCTTCGCGTTCCCAATGGAGACATTGCAACCAAGATTGAAAATGGATTTGCGCTCAAACCATGGGGCGAGGTTTTGGTGTCTGAAAAACTTGGCACGACCGAGGCGATCACAAAAGATTTCGACTACTACCAGAACGCAAACGATATCAGTAATTACACGTTTCTCAAGTCAATCAGTGTAGTCGGCGGAGGATGGGAGGCCTACGAATACTATCCAATCACAACGCATTTGGCTGGCACCTTGAAATACAAATTTCGGCCATTTTTGAGCACCCCGGCTTCCCCCTCGGTCAATCCGAGCCTCGGACAAGTCACCTATTTTGAATATTCGACAGACCCCTACGGCAAGCCAACTCGGCCGGCGCTGATCCAAACATCGATCAACTCGGGTGCCGGTTCGGTGACGACGGCGAAAACCACGATTACCTATTCCGAGCAAAGCGTAACGTTTAACACCTATCCCTTTCATCTGGTGCAGGCGACCCGCCGGGACTACTCGGATGCATCGACTTACTTGCAGACTGTGACGAAATACTTTCGCGAGAACACTGCGAACGAGTTTTTTCGCAATTTGCCTCATTCCGTGCTCCACCCAAATGGGGTGAAGCAGGTCTTTGCGCATCAGCGAGGAAGTTGGAATGGCACGACATTTACGAAGTCAGGCAACTATGGTTTTGATAATGATTCGGCCAGTAGGACCATAGTGATTACCGGGATCGACGGATCGTCCTACACTAATCATGACAACTACGACATCGAGGACTTGAGCTTGGTTAGTGGGAAATCAACGATGGAGGTTCAGATTCGAGATTCTCGGTCAAAGTTGGTTCGCTCCGAACTTTACATCTGGAATGGAAGCTGGAATTTAAGCCTGAGTCCTGCTGCGGCAACCACCTTTACCTACGATGCCGCTGGATTTCTGACGAAGCGCTTAGATGGTAGTGGAGCAGAAGTTTCTGCGGTGTATCGCGGGGCCCTAAAAATTACAGACGTGGATGTCGCGGGTGTGAAACGAAACTACATCTATGACGCTGGGGGCCGGATTGAAACCATTACTAAGGAGGCTGGTCCAATAACAATACTCAAGTATGATGCCGCTGGACGAATTATTGAGACAAAAGTAGTCAATAGAATTGAAGAGGAGGAAGAAGAAGAGGAAGAAGAGCGGCAGTATTTCGCGGGTTGGGAATTCGACGACGCTTTGAATGCAGAACAATGCTTTGCTTTCGGCGAGGGCGCGCAAGAATGCGAGGAGCCGGAAGAGGAAGAGGAAGAGGAAGAGGATGAAGAAGAGGAAGAGGATGAGGAGCCACTTCTTGTTTTGGTTACATCCAGCACTTACGATGATGCTGGTCGCGTAAAAGTAGTCATAGCTCCAGGAAATATTGTCACGAACTACAGCTATGTCGTTGCGAATAATCGAATGACCGTTGCCGTTACGGGTGGAGGCGATAAAATTACGGAAAGCTATGCTGACGGACGTCTTAAGTCGGTCACGGGCTCGGGCGTTGTAGCCGAATACTATACTTATGGGATCGACGGGGCGGGTAACCTCACATTGGAGCGGCGGCTGAGTTCTACAACGTCCAGCAATGTTTCAACGCTGACTCGTGATTGGCTAAACAGAGAGGTGTCTCTTGTTCAGCCTGCGTGGAGTGGCGGCACGGCAACGCAAACCTGGAGCTACAATACGAACGGACAACTCGCTAAAATCACTCAGCCGGGATCGGCTAACAAACTTTTCCTCTACGACGAACTCGGGACGCTTTCTCGAGAGGGCTTGGATGTCGGTGCCACCACAGGGGTGCTTGATCTTGCGAGCACTGATCGCATCACGGACTACGAATGGACCTATTTCCTCAGGGACAACAACTGGTGGCGCCGTGAAACGAAAAAAATCTATGCGACAGCATACAATGCGGCGACCACACAAACAGGCCAGCTCGAGACCCAACTCAACGGCTTCGCGGCGGCAGAAAGTGGCTTTCTGCGCTTGGCCCGCAGCGACAGCACCGATGTTTTCGGAAATGTCACCACGGCCTATACAGAGATGCATTTCGCGACCAAAACCGTTGTTGCAACTAACGCCATTCTGGCAGATTTGACTAAACTTTCTGTGCAGACACAGGTTAACGGATTGCTGAAATCGGTGCGCGACCGAGCCGGTCTTACGACAGTGCATAAATACGACGGACTTGAGCGACAGGTTTCAACGGTCGATTCACGGAACAATGCCCAAACCGTCAATTTCTTTGTCGGCACGAATCTAGTTCAAAAGGTTAGAGATGGTGCAGGTGTTGCACAGGCGACCTACACCTACGATACGGCCGGTCGCATCGCTACCATTACAGATGCGCATAACGAGGTAACTCGGTATGCCTACTCGACACGGAATGAGCGCACTTACGAGTGGGGAAGCGCAATTTATCCAGTCGCTCATACCTACAACGAGTATGGACAGAAGCAAACCATGAAGACCTATCGGGGGGGCACAAACTGGAATGACGAAACGTGGCCGTCTGCGACCGGTGACGCCGATACGACGACCTGGAGCTATCAGGAGAGCACTGGATTACTTACTGCCAAAACGGATAATTCAAACAATGCGGTCACCTATACCTATACTTCGGCCAGACAGGTTAAAACGCGCAAGTGGGCTAGAACGATTCTGATCGGCGGAACGCACGTGCCCGTTACCACGACTTACGAATACAGCACAACAACCGGAGAGCCTGACACGGTCTCCTATAACGACGGAACGACGGGAGTGGTGTTTTCATTCAATCGCCTCGGACAATTGACGTCTGCTTCGCAAATGGGGGGAGCGGGCCTTGTCACAACGTTAGATCCTTGCGTATGCGGGAAGCTGCTTGCAGAGATTCTGGATCCCACATTCTTCGGGAATCGACGAATTGACTACGAACTCAACTTCGCCACGGGATATGATAAAGGCCGCAGTATGGGTTATGCGCTCAAAGTCGGCACGACTCCGGAGCAGACGATCAGCTACGGCTACGAAACTGACGGACGATTCAAATCCCTTGTCGCCGATGGGATGACCTTCAACTACACTTACGCAACCAACTCTCACCTGATTGCGGGCGTCTCGCAGTCCGGATCCAACTGGACCCAGTCCCGCACGTGGCTTGCCAAGCGCAACATCCTCGATGTTATCGAAACCAAGATCGGCACTACATCGAAAGCCAAATTTAACTATCACCACGACGCCGGTGGTCGGATCGATTGTGTCGAAAAAACGGGCGAATTGTTCAACCGCTACGGAACTTCCAGTGAAGGCCTTCACACCAACTATGGGTATAATGCTCGTGCCGAACTGACCTCCGAACTAACCAAACTGCGCGACAGTGATTCGGTCCTGACGGGCCGCACTGATACTTACTCTTACGACAACATCGGCAACCGACAGGAAGCTAGTCACAATGGAAATGTGGCGACCTATACGTCAAACGGCCTCAACCAATACATCACCCGCACGGTGCCGGGTGTGTTCGATGTCACCGGGGCGTCTGCTTCTACCACGGTGACTGTGGGCGGTTCTGCCGTTGATGTGGCTCGGCATGGGGAATATTATTTCAAGGGACACCCGTTGGACAACAGCGAAGCACCGGCATTTACGGGTATCGCTGTTAATGACGGCACAACCTCAGTAACGGTGCCTGCATTCGTGCAGGGTTCTCCCGAGGGAATGGGGCCATACGACGCGGACGGCAACTTGCTAAACGACGGTCGATGGAAGCGCGTCTATGATGCCGAGAACCGCCTGATTGAGATGGAGGCGATAGTTTATGGCACGGGTGCTCCGCGGCAGAAGCTGAAGTTCGCCTACGATTACCTTGGTCGTCGCGTTGGAAAGAAAGTTTTCAACCATACAGCAGCCCCAGAAGCCCCGGCTTGGGTGCTGGTGTTTGAACGGCGATTCGTGTATGACGGTTGGAACATGATCGCGGAATTGGAAGTCAACGGCACCACGATCAGCAAATTGCGCACTTATGCGTGGGGTTTAGACTTGTCTGGCTCGCGACAGGGCGCAGGCGGGATTGGCGGACTCCTAGCCGTCCAAGAAGGGGGTGACACTTATCTACCGGCCTATGACAGTAATGGCAATCTCCATGGGCTCCTAAAAGCTACCGATGGAACCTTCGTCGCGGAGTATGAGTATGATGGGTTTGGGAATACGCTGCGGTCAAGCGGTTCATTTGCGGCAACTAATCCATTCCGCTTTTCAACCAAATACATGGATATCGAGACGGGACTATTTTACTACGGCCGGAGATACTATTCGCCTAGCTTGGGGCGATTTATCAACCGAGATCCGATCGAAGAAAAGGGAGGGGTTAATTTGTATGCATTTGTTGGCAACAACGGAATCGGTCGCACCGACTTTATGGGTTTGAGTGAAAACGACGATAAACTAAAATTAATTAATTATAATGATAAATCTGTATTAATAGATCCTTTCCCGGTTACGGCGGACAAAATCAAGATAATATTCAACGTTCACTTTTTATTCGAGAAAACCACTATTCGCTTGCCATTTGGATTAAGCGACGCAGGAAATAATGCCTCGGAAGAAGCCCCAAACAACACGATCAAAGATTTTGACTGTGACAAGATTAAGAAGGCAATGGCGGGTGACAAAACTGCGCTCGCAGAGCTAGGGAAAACCAATGCAGTTGTAGGCGGTGCTATTACCGCAGCTGAAAATTTATTCCGCCGCTCGGAGTATATGGGGCAGCTTCTCAATACCTCTGACATTGGGGCGCGTTATGACGTGCGGCATGAATTTGGTGTTAGCATTAACGGCGCAGGCCAAATGGGGAGGGTTATGCAAGATCAAGATGGCCACTGGTCTGATGCCGACACACTAGCTGACCCTCAGGGCGTTGCATTCGTTCATACCCATCCATACTGGCAGGGTGGACGATCTGGAAATTTTAGTGCCGGAGATATAAATTGGGCGCTCAAAAGTGGCCGAGATATCTACCTAGTTGGTGCTGGAGGCGCCGTGAGTGTGTTCTCGCCAAACGGGCAGGATACGCAAGAGATCAGATCGATCTTAGCGCGCAGTGTCGGTGCCGGTAATCTCGACGACGCGACCTTGAAGGAGCTTCAAAAGATAGGTGCATCGAAAGGGTGTAAATAGCCATGAAACGAATAGCCAAATTAGCGCTGCTCCTTTTGGTCACCTACTTGTCGATAATTTCAATGAAGCGCATGGGGAGAGAGACCTTTTCCATCAGATGCTCTCCGCCTGATCACCGCTTTGAAAATTCGGGAGATCCTCGCGGCGTCCTCGCATTTGCTTTGAAGGAGATCGATATGAGAAAATCTTGGGTGATTGTTAGGTGGCGCAATCCTGGAAAAGATAAATTGGGTTTCATGCAAAACTGCTTACCGCCATTTTTGCTTACTTCCGACATTTCACTCCAAAGCGTTTCGTCTGAAAATATCACTATTTCGATCGATACGCCGTTTTGGACGAACGCACGGGACGTTAGAGAAGCGATTTTAGACGGTCTCCCTAAGTCGAGACATTACTCGGGTTATGTGTTTACCCTTTCTGAAAATTGATCGCCCCAAACAAAACAGAGAGCCCTGAGGAGCGCGAAAAAAGAAAGAATCGGTGTAGGACTTACCTCAATGGAATCAACGGGAGTTATGCTGCTTACTGGAATACGCGCGCGAGTATTCAGGAACTCACCGGCCAGAGTAACTTGGCTTCTGTCTCACACGTGATTGCGGACGGCGGCGCGGTCACGGAATCGGCGCTTGAGATGATGGCGAAAAGCAATTGGACGCTTTTCCAAAACGTTCCGGAACGTATATTGAACTACGGGAATTTTGCGGGAAAAGTCTACGCTGGTGGAGCGGCTGCGCTTGATCTGGTGAACGCCGGTGCCGAGCTTTATGCGAATGGATGGACGGGAGATGTGACTTATAACTTGGGAAGTGCAGGTGCAAATGCGCTTGCGCTTTACTCCGGCAGTCCTTGGGCGAAGGGATTTGCGCGTCATCCGGCAGTAGGTTTTGGTGTTGGAGCTGGGGCGTTCGCGATCGGATTTTCCGTGGAATACGCCAATTTCCAACAAAGGAAAGGGGAGCTTCAATCGTTGAAGGATCATTTGGGGAGAACTGATAATAACTTCCAGTTGGCGCAGCAGAAATACCAGCAGGAAAACTGCGGCGAATTTTATGGGAACTAAGATGCGGCAATTTTGGCTTTCGCTCGCCGCTATAGCGTGCTCGGCGATGTTTCTATTTGTTTCATTCGTGGTTATTTTTACCGGGACGTTTCCTTGGTATGGGAGAATATTAATAGGAATAATCTTCATGCCGATTTTTGCGCTCACGGCCCTCGGGCTCTTTGCTGAATTGGATTCGAGTCGGAGGATCGGGTGGTTGAAGAAGTTTAGAAAGCCGATTGATCCAGATGGAAAATAGGGGCCAAGCCGAAGACGTCATGTCTTGACTCTTGACAAGCTGCTCTCTCAGCCGAGGCCAAGCGAAGATACAAAGCAGGCGGCACGTCTCGCGCCAGCTCTGCGCGGACTCCGATCTGTCACGAGCCCTGCTTCCTCCTCCGCTTCGCTTCGTCCGGGCCAAGCCGAAGACGTCATGTCTTGACTCTTGACAAGCTGCTCTCTCAGCCGAGGCCAAGCGAAGATACAAGGCCTTGGGGTTTGGGGTTCGAATTTGTGATTCAAGCGGGCGTTCTACGTTATTTACGTTGTCACGTCCCTGTTGCCGCGCCTTCGACCAACAAATGTCGCCTGGCTCGTCTCAAGCGCAGCACGCCAAGTTCAAACGCACACGGTGCCACGTCGGCGTAGAAGAGAGGCGCTGGTGCGAGTGCCGGGAGTCGAACCCGGACAACGAGTATTGGAAGGTAAGAACTTACAAATCAATGACGGAAATGTGGCTGTCGTGTGGCTGTTACTAATTTTTGCACGTTTTCTCCCGAAAATTGCCAGTGGCTGACGAAACGCGGCGATGCTGTGGCGTTCCAGAATGGGAAGCGTGGAAATCTCGCTTGGAGGTGATGCACCCACGGATGGTGTAGCTAGCGGGCGGGTGTGGCAAGGGCCTCATCAAGTTGCGGCGTAACTTTGCGAAATGAAAATACTGCATGTGAGTGACCTTCACGCTCGTCCGGCTTGGTTCAAGTGGTTGATCAGAGAATCTTCAAAAGTCGATCTAGTCTGTATTTCGGGAGACCTCCTCGATCTGCGCGTTGATTGTTTTAATGGCTCGGCAGAGGCGCAGATTAAAATGGTTCTGAATCAATTGACCCAACTGCGTGCACCATTCGCATTGTGTTCGGGCAATCACGATTCGATTTCCTCGCGGGGAGTTGAATCTGCTCGATGGACTGAACCACTGCGCAAGAGAGGTGGGTTCATAGATGGTTCCGTCTTTTGGTTTCAAGACTACAAGTTTCGTTGTGTCCCGTGGGGCGAACCGCTCCCTGTGGTAGCGCCGGAGGATTTTTGGCTCATACATGCGCCGCCCCTTGGGGTCTACACTTCACAGGCGATGGACGGCAGTTCACACGGATGTCACGAGTTGCGCGAAGTTTGCCGTTCTGCGGCCGGGCCGTTGTTTGCGTTGAGTGGCCATGTGCACAGTCCCCGACGTTTTTGGGGTATGCTGGGGCGCACCATTTCTCTCAATCCGGGATGGCGCGATCATCCGTTCCAGCCCAGCAGTATCATTATCGATATGTCTAATCGAACGGTGACGCACTGGCCGACGGGATTGCTGGGAGTCAAAAACGCGACATTTCGATTTGCTGAATAGTTGGGCGGTGGCCCGACGAAAAAACCTATGACCATGGAATTTTTTTTAATCATTTTGTGCAAACCCGAACTATTGATCTCGTTCGTGGAATTCTTGATTCGGGTTCGGCGCTCATCCGATATTCGCAAGCGCGCCTTCGCGCTATGTGCGATCGTTTTGCTTTGGGTCGGGAAGCTCCGAAGGATTCGGGTGAAACTTTGGCTGGTTGCTCCCTCGCTGCGCTCTCGTCGGCGCAGCCGCGGAGCAAATCCACCAAAACGTCGCTTGAGAATGCAGTCGAAGGCGCGAATTCGGGTTAGGGCCTAAGGGAGTTACCATCGCAGGGAGTTACCATCGGCCTATGGGCGGAGAGCTCGCGAAATTGCCTATTTTAAACTCTGCGCGAGTGTTCGAGTAGAAGTCGGTGGAAAATGGCTCTCTTGTTGAGCTGGAACCATCGCGCTTTGTTCTGAAGACGAGCTATCTTTGCATTCTAGATCAGGAGTCCGGGCTTTGAATTGCGCCCCGAGTTTGTCCGGTTTTCAGGGAGCATCCGAGGTGGGAGCGAGGTGCGCGCCACCATCAGTATTTCCAAGTAAGCTGACCCACTTTAAGTTCGTGGCTCTTTAAGATTGAGCTATTTTTGCGTTCACGGGCCAGAGCATTTATGAGAACCAGAAGTCGCCTTGTGGTAGTCAGCGGAGCATTGCTGATTGCCTGCGTTTTCATTTGGAAAACATGGCATCGTCAGCCTCAACCGGTGCCGTTTGCGACGCCCACCGTCGCCGAAAGTCCGTTCACGGCCCAAACCATCAAGGTTGGTAACCAGGAAATTGAACTAAAGCCGATTCCACTTGGAATTGCTCGATCAACTCCTGACACGGAATTTGGCCCAAAAATCGCCGCCGCACTTGAAGCCCTAAAACAAGGCGGCGGTCGTGCTGCGCCAGATATTCCTCCGCTCGATCCAGAATCGATTCCGGAACATCTTCTCCCCAAGGCACCCAATCTTTCGGCTGCTCAACGGGCTAACTTGGCGCGACTGCAATGGGGTCTCACGAAGGACCTGCGTTATCTGCGAGTGGCGGCGTGTGGGCGCGCGATATTGCTGCGCTGATCACTCGCATCAGCAAGCATAACGCCGTGCAAGAGGTGGCTGAGTGCCTCGCCTACAACATGGCGAGTCAGAGCAAACTGCTGATCGTTGCGCGGCGGGACTGAGTGGAAGATGTGACCAAAGGGCAGGACGGAAATGTTACGGCGACCATTCGGGGATACCGTTGCCTGATTAACCACGCGTTCCAGGGAAAGTTTGGGCATGGGCGGTTCGCCGGGCTTCGGGTCTTCGGGCAGCACAATTCGCTTAATTTCTGACTGCACGTAATTCATTACGACAGGGGCGGTCAGCGGGGTGATGATAATATCCTGCCCGTTCCGATTCACAATGATCTGTGTAAGGAATTGTCCGATTCCGAAATCGTCCTGCGGCGCGCGTCGGAAAAGTGCTTTTGAAGGAGAAAGATTTCAGATTCGGTGAAGGGGCGGGCGCTCATTGTGCCGGAAAGTTACGTCGGGCGTTCAGCAAAATTCGCGACTGGCAAGTGCGACTTCAATGGGTGCAATTCCGCGCGATGTGGGGAGGCGGTTGGAAAAAAGGGATGGGGAAGTGGGGAAGAGTGCGCCGGTCTTTTGCGGAAGGGTTGCACCCGTTGTTCGCGAATGGATGCCGGCCTATCTGTGGGCCACTGGGCACGCCAAAAATTGGAGGATTTTTCGCAGTCTCGCAGGACGAAGTGCGACTAGGCAAAAAAATGCCCGCTAATATTCAAGGACTTAAGGCCAGCGGAATTTAGTTTTGCTCCTAAGGGAAGGGGGAGAGCCCCGGCAAATTCCCGCGCCGGGGTCTCCATAAGTGTAGGGAGTCTCTGTAAAGGACTCTCAGTCCAACCAACCCAAATCCAAGGAATACCCATGACGATGCTTCATCCATTCACCACCACGTGCGGCGCTTGCGGGCGCGATTCAAAGCAATTGAAATTAATGAGCACCAGCGCGTGCGGATCGGGCGACCTCGATCTGAGGCCGCCCGAAATGCAGCGCAGCTCGATGCCGGCGTGGCTCGAATTTTGCCCGCACTGCGGCTATGCGGCGAAGGAGATCGCAGTCTGCCAAGAGGCCACGACGGCCGTGGTGAATACGCCGGAATACCAACGTTACGCCAAAGACCGCACGCTGCCGCACCTTGCACCGCGTTTTATTTGTGCGGGTATGCTCGCGGAAGCGTCAGGCGACCTCTATGCGGCGGGGATCAACTTTGTGCGCGCAGCGTGGGTGTTTGACGACGAGCAAAAGGACGGTGGCAGCCGTGAGTGGCGCCAGCGCGCCGCTACGGTCATGAAGCCCCGCGTTATGGACGGACCCTTGGAAATCGAGGAGCAGCTCGTCGTGACGGCTCAATGGGTGGATTGCCTCCGTCGCACCGGACAATTTGCGGAGGGACTCGAAGTGATAGAGATCTTGCTCGCCCGGGAAATCAGCGACGACCTGCGTGCGCTCCTGACCTATCAGCGGTCATTAACCAATGGATGCGATACGGCCTGTCATCTGTCCTCGGAGGCCTTCAGAAAAGAGGTGCGAGAGCAATGATGGCACTGCGGCGGTGCTTTTCCTAGCGAATCCCGCGACCGCTTCTTGCGGCGGGCGCGGTTCAGCGTCAATTTGGTCGGGCAAAACAAAAATCAAGGCGAAGCGGACCGACCGCCATAGCCGGAGCGCTAATATCTATTCTCCATGGGACAGGACGGGAAAATACTTTGCCACGAGTGTGGTGCCAAATTCTGGGGCCTCATCGGTGGCGGTGACGTGTCCGATGTGCTGCGTTGCCTGCGGTGCGACGACACGCAGCTCGTCGACGCCAAGTTCAGCCGCGAGGATTTTAAGTTCCCGTGTAAAGATTGTGGCGGGCCGATGCGTAGCGGAATGACTCCCAGATGTCCCAAGTGCGGGTCTCGGGAAACTGCGATGTTTCTGCCGCAGGTGTTTTGGGAGTAAGCAAAGTATCCAGGGAATTCGGACGCCACTCTACTCGCGGAGCGAAAAACTGGGAATAGGCTAACCTGTAAATTTCGTTCGATGTTTGGCGGGAAATTCTTTGTCGGGTCTCTGGTCAGATTGACGTGGCCAGCTTTGTGGGCCAATTCGACAGAGGGGCCAAGAAGGTTTGACGGGATCTGACGCTATATTCCGAAAACACGTTGCTAGACTGTCTCGTCATCGGTTTCTGCATCGATCCGGCGTTGCCGTCCTTCTGAGTCCTCGTCGTGGAGCACAATTTCAGACTGTTTTGGTAGGGAGCCTTGGTGCCGCAAGCGTTCGAGAAAACCGAATCCCTGACTCAAGACTGCTTTCAATAACGGACGGTAGTCATCCGGCTCGGGCTGATGCTGGGCCAGATGCGCCATCGCGATCTGTGCTAGGGTGCCGAAGAATCCATATTTATTCTTCGCGCTTAACTCATCGGCGAAAGTGTCGCGGAGCTCAAAAAATAGCCACGAAAGTAAGCGGGCATGGTGGGTGTAAACCATCAGATCATGCTCAAAGAAATCCGGAGTTGAGGGAGTGAAATCAGAGGTGATTCGAGTGTCAGCCCCGCGCCACTCAAGCAAGGTGGATTGGTCGGGATGAATCAACTGATCAGACGATTGAGATTCAATGCGACGACCGAGTTCAATTAAATGATCTTCAATTGTTTTGATATTCTTCATGGATTAGAAGCTTCAAAAAATAGAACTTCCACGCGGCGCAATTCTCCTGCGTTCGCGATCTTCAGCGTCAAAGTAGTGTCGCCAACCTTGCTTTCCCTTGGCCTGCGTGGCGCTCAAGCGTCACGTTAATCAGCGATGCCTCCCCGACTTGGATAATTGGCACTTTAAGCTCGCGTGCTAAGGCAAGGGTTTGAATTCCAGATATTGTAGCGACTGCATTGCCGCGATGCCGGAGTTGGGCGATCGTGAGAGCTTGCTGCCCGATGTCGGGGTGGGCCATGCACGGCAGCTCCACTTCCTGCCAGATGCACGTGCGGGTCGGGAAAAACGGTGAGGTGCGTGCGCAGGCGAAACCTAGGACATCTGTTTCTGCAACAACCCATCCGCTTGAGCCCAAAACAATGGTTCCGGCTGTAATTGTGCTGCTGCGGTCGAGCCAGAGGTCTTCATCACGGCAGTTGTAGAGGAAGGCAGCGGCGATCAATTCGCTTTCGCTATACCAGTATGTGCTGAATTTTTTAGTCATGATGATTAGGTCGATTTTTCAGTTGTGACACTCTAGTGGCCATTACGGCTGTTTCCAGCGGATGGAATTTGTCTGGCTACCGCAAAACGTGCAGCGCGTTTGAGCGACTCTCGAATGCCTGTCTGACCCTTGGTTGTTGAGGCGAACCAAGGATGCTCGTTGTCGCAAAGCTTGCGAATTTTGCGTCCACAATGTGTTCGTAGCAACGGACTCAAAACGACTGCGTCTACTCTAGGAAGTCGCCTTTGCACTTCTCTCGCGGTCTCGATCAGTTGGAACTAGAATCACTTCGTCACGTAAAATGGATTGGGGAGCTTGAACTCTCTTTCGGAAAAACCACCAACGAAGTCGCCTGGTTGGTCGCCAATGTTCAAGATGATGACGGCCCCACGCTCGGTCATCTCGCGCTGGATGAGCGCCTTGAATTCACTCGTTGGGCCGCGTTCGTCGTCAGGTTTGAGCCACAGCTCAAATCCGCATCCCAATCCGATCGCACCCAAGTTCCTCAGCGTAGCCGCGCGCTGCCGTTCGCGCCGTCCGGTAAGCAGCACGATTCGGACACCGGCCGCGCGCGCGGCGCAGAGGAGGTCAGCGACTGGTTGAATTGGCGGTGCGTTCCCACCGGCTTCCCATTCCGTCCAAGGCGCGGTGCTGCTATCAAAGTCCGATTGCTCCAACAGCGGTAGATTCGAAAGGAGTGTTTCGTCGAGATCGAATACCGCCACCAGCCGTTCATCGCCCGAAGATACGCGTTTGTTCATCCATGCCGTCGCCTCACCCGCGATGCGGCGGATATCCTGTTCGTATTGGCCGGAGCGGACATAGGCGTGCAGTTCGGCCGGCGTTTGTGCAGTGTCGACGGGGACCGTGTTTGCACTGGCGCAGGCCCCAAGCCACAAGGCTAGGGCGACCGAGGTGCGTCGCAAATGAATCCGGGTTATCAGGCAGGCGGGGGACACGATGCTCATGGCGGCGTAATGCGCGCCGCGCGGCTAGTTGGAGAATGATTAATAAACGAGATTGTAGAATTTACCACTGACCTTGTGCGGGTCTTGCGGGATGTCCTAGATCAGGAGAAAGGCGATCAGGCCTTCCTTTGGGTCGACCGTGTAAATGGCGTGCAGTCGCCCAGTCGGTCGGGAGAAAAGCCGGCGTCGGCCGGCTCGCTGGGCGGCAGCGCCGGTGCCGCGGCGGAAGCAGCGGACGGCAGGGCGGTGCCCATGGCGAGGGCGAGGACGAGGGCTATCTGCGAGCGGAGCAGCGGGGTCATTTCTGAGTGAAATCAAACACAACCCCGTCCGCGATCAGGCGGGCGTAGGCGGATTCGTCGACGCCGATTTCGGCGAGCAGCGGGCGGTTGTGCTCGCCCAGCCTGGGGGCCGGAGTGCGGATCGAGCCAGGCGTGTCGAGGAGACGTGGCACGACGTGGTGCATCGGGATCTGACCCGTTTCTGCGTCGGGATAGTCGGCGATTATCTCCCTTTCGATGAAGTGCGGATCGGCGAGGATTTGGGAGACATCGTAGATGGGGCCGACCGTGACTTCGGCTTTTTCAAAAAAAGCAATGTTCTCCGCCTGAGTCTGTCCGGCAATGAAGCCCCCGACAATGGCGTCGAGTTCGTCGGCGTGTTTCACGCGGCCGGCGTTGGTGCGGAAACGCGGGTCGTCGATCAGGTCGGCGCGGCCAATTGCGCGGAATAGTCGTTCGGCCATTTTTTGCGTCGAGCCAGAGAGCGCGACGTAACTGCCATCCTTGCAGCGATAGGTGTTGCGCGGCGCGGAATTGGTCGAACGGCTGCCCGTGCGCGGCTTTACCTTGCCGGTGAGCCGGTAGTTCGCGGCCTGCGGGCTGAGGATGGCGAAAAGCGGATCGAGCAGCGGCAGGTCGATGACCTGTCCGCGACCGCCGTTGTGCTCCACCTCACGGAGCGCGATCATCACGGCAGAAGCGCCGTAGAGGCCGGCGACTCCGTCGGCCAGATACATCGGCGGCAGCACGGGCTCGCGGTCGGCAAAGCCATTGAAGGAGGCGAAGCCCGACATGCCCTCGATGATGGTGCCGAAGCCGGGCCGCTGGCTGTAGGGACCATCCTGCCCCCAGCCGGAAATGCGGGTGATGACGAGCTTGGGGTTCAGGGCGAGCAGATCAGCTGGGGCGAGGCCCATCTTCTCGAGGATGCCCGGTCGGAAACTCTCAATGAACAGAGTCGCCGTGGGCACGAGCCGCCGGATCAGGTCGATCGCCTCGGGGCGGCGGAGATCCAGTGCGAGGCTTTTTTTGTTGCGCGAGTAGATTTTCCAGTGCGTGGAAACTCCGTTGGTCTGCCAGGCGCGGAGCGTGTCGCCCTCCGGCGGCTCGATCTTGATGACCTCGGCGCCGAAGTCGCCGAGAACCTGCGTGAGGACGTTGCCCGCGAACAGGCGCGAGAGGTCGAGGATTCGGACGCCATCAAGAGGGCCGGAGGCATCGGGCGCGTAGTCTCGTCGCTTGAGAGGCACGCGGGAAATCAGGGTTTGCCAGCGGCCATCTGCCGGGCGATCTCGACGATGGCGCGGGCGCGCCGGATGAAGGGTGCGTCGATCATCCACCCTTCGAGGGAGAAGACACCGGCCGTTGTGTGATCGGCAGCCTCCACGACCCGGTGGGCGAACGCGATTTCCTCCTCGCCAGGGCGGAAGACTTCGTTGGCCAGCGGTATCTGGCTCGGGTGGATGCAGGTCTTGCCGAGAAATCCCAGCCTTCGGGCGGCAAGGGCCTCCGCCTTGAAGCCCTCGGGGTCCTTGATGGCGCCGTAGGCGGCGTCGTAGGCCCAGATGCCGGCTTCGCCCGCTGCGAGGCGCACGGCGAGTTGGATTTGCCGGATTGCGGCACCGTCAGTGCGGTCGATGCCGAGTGGTTCCAAAAGGTCGGCGAAACCGAGCTGCAAGCCCGCGACACGGGGGTCGGCAGATGCAATCTCGGCGGCGAGGCGGAGGCCGCGGGGCGACTCGATGTTCGCCAAGAGTTGAATCGGGCGCGTGATCCCGCGCGTCTGTTCCAGACTGGCGATGGCGGCGGCGGCGGCCCGGATGTCGTCGGCGCTCTCGACTTTCGGCAGGTTGAGCAAATCGAGACGCGGATGGATGACAGCCGCGAGATCCGCGGCGAAGTGCAGTGTCGAAAGTGCGTTGACGCGCACGATGAGAATCTTGCTCGAGGCGGCAAATTCCAGGGATGCAAGCGCCGCGCCCAGCGTCATGCGGGCGGCTTCCTTGCCCTCTTCGGCCACGGCGTCCTCCAAGTCGAAGGACAGGCTGTCCGCCTGACCTGAAAGAGCTTTGGGGAACAACTCGGGTCGGGAGGCAGGGACGAACAACTTGCTGCGCATGGGCTGTGTGTGGAGTGGAATCATGGGGCGTCGATTACGCAGCGAAAACCGAGCATGCCGCTGCGGTCCTTGCACGGCGCCATCAGCAGGTATTTGCCGTGCTGGTCGAGCTGGTAGGCCTGCGGGAAATACCAGTGGGAGGTCTGTGGCTGGTAGGAACTGCCACCGCGAAGGGCGGCGGCGCGGGTGTGCTCGTCCATGAACTCATCGGTCCACTGCCATACGTTGCCGACGAGGTCCATGACACCGAAGGGACTGGCGCCGCCGGGGTGCGCGTCGACATCTGCGGGTGGCAGCAGGGTGCGGGCGCGATTGGGTTTGGGCAGGTTGGCGGGATTCCAGTCGTTGCCCCACGGGTAAAGGCGTCCGTCCGTGCCTTGGGCGGCGTATTGCCATTCCCATTCGTGCGGAAGGCGCTTTCCCGCCCACGCGGCATAGGCGCGCGCGTCCTCGAGTGAAACCCAGGTGACGGGTTTCCGTTCCCAGCCAGTCTGAGGCGCGCCATCTTCCCAGTCGCGGAGGAAATGGTGGTCGTCCCTCGGGCGATAGCCGGTGGCGTCGATGAATTTCTTGAAGTCCGCGTTTGTGACGGGGTGGCGGTCAATGTGGAACGATTTCATCGCCATCCGGTGCAGGTGGGCGCGGCGGGGAAAATTTTCCCAAGGGTATTGGAAATCGAGGCCCTTCCACGTGTAGCCTTCGATCTCGATGCCGGTGACCTTGAAGTCGAATTCGCCGGCGGGGATCGTCACCATGCCGGCCGGCGCGACGGCGACAGGTTTGGTCGGAGCAATGGGGATGATTTGCTGGGGTGCGGCATGCCATTGGGCGGAAAGTGATTGAAGCGGAGCGGAGGTGAGCTCGCGGCGGCGGGCAAGGTAGGCGTCCAGTCCGGCTGGTTGCATGCCGACATCGACGCCGAGCACGGCACCGAAGCCGCGGGTCTCGAGAGGGAAGGCGAGGGCCGCCTGGCCGTTGCCGAGGCGCGGGGGGAGTTCGGCTCCGTTCCACACGTCGTAATAGCGGCGGCCTTCCTGATGGGCGACGAGGAGTTGGTCGCCCGCCAGTTCGTATTCGTTGCGGTTGACGACCGTCCAAAGTGTCAAGCCGCTGACGGGAAACATCGTCGCAAAGACGCCTGGCTGGAGCGTGTGGGCGTAGGGCTCCCAGTCGGTGCTGACGAGCAGGTCGGGAAACTGGCGGTAAAGGTGGGCGATGCGGTGCAGCGCGGCGGCGTCGCGCGGGGTAAACTGGTTCCATACGCCCCAGATGTTTTCCCACGCGTTGTAGCCGGTGCCGTTGAAGAAAATATAATGGAAATCGTTCGTGCGGTCGCGGCCCCAGCGGTTTTCGGTGTTGGTCATGTGGCGCGGTTCGAGCCACTTCAACTTGGTGACGGCGGGAATGACCTCGGGCGGGATGAGTTTGCCCCAGCTCTGGAGGTTCCACATCAGGGCCTCGTCGGACAGCGGCACGGCTTCGGGTTGAAACACGAGCGGATGGCCGAGGGCGTCGGCTGCATCGAGGAAAGCGCGAGGCACGCCACTGTAGGTGTCGCCGTTGACGCCGTCGGCGCCTATGTTCTGGGCCAGTTGCGCGACGGCCTCCCAGTCGGGCGCGCCGGCGGGACGTGTGCCGTTGTCCCACGGAATCGTGGGGAGGAAGACCTTGACGCCGCGGCGATGGAAGTCGGCCACGGCCTGCTTCAGGCCGGAGAGGCCTCCCGGCAGGTCGGAGGCAAGGGCGAATTGGTTGCGATCGTCGATGCCGATGTTCGGGTAAACATACCAAAGGAGCACGCTGTCGATGCCGCCAAAACGGGCCGTGAGGTCGTCAAGGTAACGCTCGACGGTGTATTTTTCGGCGACCGGGTCGTAGAAAAACCGATCCTCGACCATCATCTGAGTGTGGACGAAATTGCGCTGTGCCCAACGAAACTCGGGGCGCTCGTAGTTCGCTCCGCTGTAACCCATGCGGGTGAGATGCTCTTGGCGCCACTGGCGGAAGTCGCGCCGCCAAGCGTCGGCGCTATTATTCACATCGATACGCCAGTGGCCGATGTTTTGAAACGGCCAGCTAGGTGCATGGCCGGGAACGGGGAGGAGTGGGCCGTTGCGGGCGTGCGACAGTTGAAACTCGGCAATCTGGGCCGAGGGGGCGCGTTGTGGCCGAGGCGGACTGGGGTCGGGAGTTTGGCTGGAAAGGGAGGACACGGGTTAGTTGGAAAGTTTTGCCGAAGGAAAAATATAACGGTCCGCAGGCCTGAGGCAGTGAAAAATACGGGTAGTTAAGCTAGTAGGCAAACGTTTGCTTGATAATCTTTTTGTTGTCTATGCTATTTCCGAGCATGTCCGGTCGCTCGGAGCTTGCTAGCCAACAACGATGGACGCAAGTTGACACGCTAGCCGGTAATCCCTCGTGCCCTGCTGGCTTGGTAAAGGGAAGCTGGTTGAAGTATCCGGAAGTTTTATTCACTAAGAAACGAGAACCGCCCAGTCCATGGAAAAGAAACCAAGTCTGATCGACGTTGCCCGCCGCGCGAAGGTAAACATTTCCACGGTATCGAGAATCATCAACAAAACTGGCTCTTTCGGCTCCGCAACTGAAACGCGAGTCCGCAAGATCATGAAAGAACTCGGCTACAAACCGAACCGAGTTGCCCGGCGCTTGCGCACGCAGGAAGGATCAAGTCACCTGATGGGATTGATTATTCCCAATATCCAAAACCCGTTTTTTGCCGACCTAGCGCGGGGCGTAGAAGACGTCGCATACCAGAACAACTTCGCTGTCCTTCTGTGCAACTACGATGAGGATGAGAAAAAGGAACGATTCTATCTCGACGTGTTGCAGTCCGAATCGGTGGACGGAATTATTCTTCCGCCGATCCACGAAAATGACCCCGCCGTGCTTCAGGTTGTGCGCAATGGTATTCCCGTCGTTTGCGTTGACCGCAGTCTATCGAGCGGCGCCCTCGACAAGGTGGAGGTGGACAATCACATGGCCGCGTTCACCGCAGTTGAACACATCATCGCCAAAGGGCACCGGCGCATCGGAGTGATCTGCGGTCCGGCGGACTCTTCCACAGGGCGCGAGCGTCTGCGCGGATACAAGGAGGCGCATGGTAAGGCGGAAATTCCGGTCAGGTCGGAATTCGTGCGTTTCGGTGATTTCAAGCAACAGAGTGGAAACTTGCTTGCACACGAAATTCTGTCGTTATCCCAGCCACCGTCCGCACTTTTCGTATGCAACGGGCTGATGATGATTGGGGCTCTCGAAGCCATCGCCGAGCGGGGGCTCAAGATACCGCGACAGATCGCTTTGGTGGGATTCGACGATCTCTCTCTCGCGGCAGTTTTTAATCCGCCGCTCACTATGGTCAGACAACCAGCCTACGAAGTTGGTAAATGCTCTGCCGAACTGCTCCTAAAGCGAATCGAGGATCCGAATCGTCCACCAACCAGTCTCAAGTTACTGCCCGAACTGATCATCAGGAAGTCCTGCTGAAAAACGACGAAACCCTGTGAAAGTTACGCTTGACTTCGGTGCGACGCAAACGTTTGCCTTAATGCGTTGCTGTTTTCTTTCCGAGAGCACGCTCCCCACTAATAATGGATTCCCAAACTCACGTAGTTGTCGTAGGTAGCATCATGCAGGATCTAACTTTCACCTGCGTGAATTTTCCGATAAAGGGTGAAACGACAATTGGCCGACTGACCGTAGGTCAAGGAGGCAAGGGATCCAACCAGGCGATTGCTTGCGGACGAGCCGGAGCCACGACTACTTTTGTTGGAGCGATGGGGCGCGACGGGTTTGCCGACCAAGTGCGTGAATACTATCGCAAAGAGGGCAGCGGATGTCGACTTGCGCTGAAGTCGCGCTTGGCCACTGGCACTGCGGTCATACTTGTAGACCGGAAGGGTGATAACCAGATCGTGATTGAGCCTGGCGCGAATGAGCTGCTGTCCCCAGTAGACGTGCCCCGCTCCCTCTTGACGCAATCCAAAGTTGTTGTGGTCCAGCTCGAGTCGAATCTGCTCACCACTGCGCATGTGCTCCGTGTCGCCCACGATGCCGGTGTGACAACCATGCTGAACCCCGCACCGATGCGTGCGGACTTCGATCCGAAGATGCTGAGATTCGTTGACATCCTTGTGCCGAACGAGACCGAGTTCGTGGCACTTGTCAGGCAACTGCCGCACGTCCGGCGTCCTAAGTTCAATGAAAGCAGCCTGCTCCGGATGACGCCCGCCCAGCTGCATAACCTATGTCGGAAGTTTGGCGTGCCCACGCTGATTATTACGCTCGGGAGCCGCGGCTGCTTCGTGTCGGAGGCGTCGGGATTTCACCAAATCCCCGCACATCGCGACGTTGGTGTGGTTGACACGACCGGTGCCGGCGATGCCTTTTGCGGCGGATTTGCAGCCGGTCTGGTTCGATGTGCCGGTCGTGTGGTTGATGCAGCGCACCTTGGCACTGCGATGGCGGCGCTTTCCATCACAAAGGCCGGTGCTGCCAGTTCGATGCCGACCAAGGCGGAATTACGCCGCTTCTTGTCTCGTCATGGCCATTCGGTGGGATACTCGGCAAGCAAGTCCCCTAATTGAAGAGAAATTGTTCTCTCACTCATATCTGACCACAGCGATTGTCGCAGCAAAGTTATCTTAAACAAAAATTTACACTATGCCTACTAAGATCCAATTGCCAAAGGACACTGCACTTCTGCAAGACCGAGCTCGTGCCAGCTTGATTGGGCACGCGATCGGCGATTCATTCGGAGATATCGCGCGATCCGCAGACTATCATCTGCAATACGGCATTACCATGGATTTTTCGGAAAAGCCGGCCCCAGGGACTGATGATACGGAATTCGCATTGCTGACTGCGCAGACGCTCATCAAGGCTCAAGGAAATTTAACGGACGCCGATGTCCTTGAGAGTTGGAAAGAACATGTTCTTCCATTGAGCGAATTGAAGCGGGGGGGCGCGAGCGAGAGAGAGGCAGCGGCCAACATCCGGCGTGGAGTGCTACCGCCTTTTTCCGGCATCTATAATTCACATTACATGAGTGATGGGGCCGCAATGCGCGTGACGCCAATCGGCATCGCTTGTGCGGGAGATCCGGAGCGGGCCGCTCATCTGGCGGGGATCGACGCACGCATCAGCCATTCACGCGATGGACTTTGGGGAGCGCAGGCAGTTGCGGCCTCCGTTGCCATTGCGATGGCCGGGGCTTCGGTTGATGAGATTTATCAGGCGGCGATAAATGTGACCCCCAAGGAATCGTGGATGAGATTCACGCTCGTGAAGGCGCTAGATGTTATCGGGGAGAGAAGGACACTCGAGGCCTCGTGGAAGCCGTTGCATGATGTGTTGTGGACCGAATACAAGTCGGTGGCACCGGAAGCAGTTGCTTCAGCCCTGGCCATCCTGAAACTGACCAACGGAGATTTCAGGCGGGGTATCATCTACAGCGGGAACTTCGGGCGCGATGCGGATACGATCTCAGCAATTGTCGGGGCGATCAGCGGCGCGATGAACGGGATGAGCAGCATTCCTCCACCGTGGATTGACAAGGTTCGGATTACGACCGGCGTCTGCCTCCCGTTTACCAAGGGCATGGATATTTTTGCGGTCGCGTCCCAATTGGCGGACTTGGTTAAACAAGAGGAGTGATTGCCAATGCATGCCTCATATCAAGCAGATGGGGAGCTCACTGACAGGCTCCTGCGGTGTTTCGCATCAGGAGAGTGCCAGTTGGAATTTAATGTTGACACCAGAACGATTTTTTAAAGGCTCTTTTAAGGCAAACGTTTGCGTTCAATGCAGGACGCAAACACAAACTCGGGTTCGACAAAGACTGTTCAATTCAGACTAGCATCACTTTTCCCGCCACGTGTTGCGAGCGACCTAAAGGCGTAGCCAACACTCCGAACCACCTCTTTTCCCTAAACATCCCAAGTATAAATAACGCAAACGATTGCGTATTTACCAACACCAATGAAAACACCCCCGACCCC
Source organism: Candidatus Didemnitutus sp. (assembly GCA_030681265.1). Classification (GTDB taxonomy): domain Bacteria; phylum Verrucomicrobiota; class Verrucomicrobiia; order Opitutales; family Opitutaceae; genus Didemnitutus. The sequence continues at coordinate 25,381 of JAUXXD010000216.1, forward strand.
GAACCCAGCCGCAGCGGCCCTCGCCGCACTGCTCTTACTCGTATTCCCAACATACGGTTTTTCCCAGTCCGAGACTCCTGAGAAAATAGAAACGGAAAAATCTAGGTCCAAGGTCGTGTCTGCGGCGAAAGCAGTAAAAGCCGAGGAAGAAATCCTTCAACTTGAGGCTTTTACCGTGACCACCGGTTATCGGTCACCTAAGGCGATCGACCAAATTCCTGGAGCAATTAAACTGATCACAACAGCGGAAATTGCGGGGACGCAAATGCTGACTGATGACGCCACGGCGGTGCTGTCCAGAATAGTCCCGGGCTATGCTCCGGCGACGCAGGCCATGAATAATACCGGAGAGACTCTCCGTGGGCGCGTCGCCCTGCGTCTGTTTGATGGCATTTCCCAAACGACGCCCCTGCGTGAGGGCAGTCGTAATGGGACCTTTACGGACATGGATGTCGTCGGACGGATTGAAGTAATTAACGGACCTTCAGCCTCCGAGGGCATAGGAGCGGTGGGGGGCATCATCAATTACATCTCCAAGAGCCCCGAAAAAGAGGGCAGCGAAGCGGTGCTGCGCTCGAAGTTCTCCGGCCAAGGAGAAGACGACTCCATTAATTGGCGCGTGGGTTTCAACTATTTCCACAAGGCGGGCAACAAAGACTTGGTTGTCGGAACCTCCTTCAGTGACCGGGGTATTTCATATGATGCCAATGGCCGTAGGCAGGGCATGAGCCAGAGCGGTTCGATCCACGATTCGGAATCCCAGAACATCTTTATCAAAGCAGGATACACCTTTGGGGAAAATAATGAACAACGAGCAACTTTGACCGTCAGTCGGTTTCATATCGAAGGCAAAGGCAACTATGTCTTTGAGTTCGGCGACCGCGCCCTCGGCATTCCTGACTCGGCCCGACGCGGCAAGCCCCTTAATGCGAAGACGGAGTTCAATGATTTCAACCAATACGCTTTGGCCTACAACCACGCGAATCTTCTGGGCGGCTCGCTAAACGTCCAGATTTACAAGGCCAGTCAGGCCATGCGCTTCCTCACCGAAGATGGCTCTGATCGTCAGGATCCCCTCATCGCTCCGTTGGGCACGCTGGTCGATCAGTCGGAAATCAATTCTCAGAAACGAGGCCTTCGCAGCTCTTGGTTCCATAAAGAGCTGTTCGGTGTGGCCGGCTTGGAGGTTAATCTTGGCTTCGACGTGCTCGACGAGACCGCACAGCAGAAACTCGCCTTAACCGACCGTGTTTGGGTTCCACCGATGAATTTCACTAGCAAAGCGCCGTTCGTGCAGGCCTCCTACACCCGCGGCCCGGTAACAGTGAGCGGCGGCGTGCGCCGTGAAGATGGAGAGCTCCAAGTGGACGACTATACAACGACCTACTTCCGCAATCGCGTTTTCGTTCGTGGGGGCACATTGGAATACCAAGAAACAATTCCAAATGCTGGCCTGATTGTGCGGTTGCCTAGCAACTGGTCGGTTTTTGCTTCCTACAGCAAAGGTTACACGCTGCCGAATGTCGGTATCCCCCTTCGCAACGTGAATGTCCCGAACAAATCGGTAGCTGGCATCCTTGACTTGCAGGCGGTCATAGCGGACAACAAGGAGGCGGGTGTGACTTGGAATGGCAAGAAGGCGAGTCTCAATGCCTCCTACTACAAATCCTACTCAGATTTCGGTGTTTCATTGACAGTCGATCCTGTCACGAGGGACTTCGTCATGCAGCGTCGACCGGTCGATCTGAAAGGATGGGAGGTCTCTGGAGAATTCAGGCCGAACAAACTTTTCAGGTTCAATGCCACCTATTCGCACACCAAGGGCATGACGAGGACCACCCAGACAGGGCCATTAACGCGCCAAATGGGCATGGCCAGCATCAGCCCCGACAAGCTCAATCTGTCCGCCACTTGGAAATTCTCGGACAAAGGCAGCATGACGCTGTATCAGGACAACCTCTTCAAGCGTGACATCAATATCGGTGCGTCGGGAGAAGAACACACCTCGGGCCTCACCCTGCACCACCTGACTGTAAACTATGATACCCAATGGGGTTACCTCTCCTTGGGCGTGGAAAACTTGACCAACAAGTTCTACATCCTGCCATGGTCACAAATTGACCAATTCCTAAACTATTTTGCGGGAAGAGGCAGGGTGGTTTCCCTCAGCCATACGCTCAAATTCTGACAATTTGAGCCAACGCGCCAGCCGTCCCTCCGCGGGGCGGTTGGCGTTTTCTTTTCTTGTTAGCTCAAGCCCTTAAGTCGCAGCAATCACACAACGCTCGACGTTCCTGTGCGTCCGCGCACACTGCCTGCGCCACCCCAAGCCACTGTTCATGAAATCCCTCATGCCGGGTTTGACTATGTGTTTGCTGCTGCTCGGCGCATGCCTGCCCTTGTGTGCGGAGAATCTGGTTCCGGTGCGCACTGCGGCGATGGGAGAGTTGACCGGTCCTGTCTCCGAGTGGCATTTGACTGTGCTGGCCGGACGCCCAGTCGCTCTGTGTCCGGTGTCGGCGGCGGCGTTTGACGAAAGCCGCAAAGAGTGGACGCCATTGGAGCGGGGAAATCCGTCCGAACCGGTGCTTGCCGTCGTGCAGGATGGCATCGGGGCGATTCTGATCCTCGGACGGATGGGCGACCAAGCGACGTTGAGGGTTGAACGCCTGACACTGGACGGGAACCGCCTCGTCACTCGCGCGCTGGCTCCGCTTCCGATGGAGCTGTCTTCCGTGCAGGGAGCGGTGCGCGCGGGCCGGTTGTTTGTCGCTGGGCTCGGCGCTGACGGTGCTGGGAAACTGTTTTCACTCAACTTGGCAGCACCCGCAACCGGCTGGACGCCGCACGCCGACTGGCCCGGTGACACCCACGGGGCGACGTCATTGGTTGCGCAGGACCAGGCGCTGTTCCTTACCGTGCGCGGTGCCGAAGATGACGGAGATTCCCTTCTGCGCTGGACGCTTGAGACCGGTTGGACTGCAAAGCCTTCGCTGTCGGGCCGGGTGGTCGGCGGCACGGCGCGCCCCATCGGGCAAGGCCACATCCTCTACCTGCTCCACGGGCCGCCTGCGGGGACGGGGATGCGGCTGGTGTCATTTCACACCATCACGGGCTCTTCCGCCGTATTGAAGGAGTTGGGTGCCCAGGTGGCCGGAGCCGGCACAGGCTGGAAGAACGGTGTTCTTTGGACGGAGACGAAGGCTGGCGCATCAGTTGTCGTGTTCGCGGAGCTGGTGCCATCCCAGAGACTGATCGGGTCGGTCGATTGGATGGTAATCACCATCTACCTCGCTGGAATGATTGGCATTGGCCTTTACTTTTACTTGCGCGAAAAAAAACAATCGACGGCGGAGTTTTTCGTGGGCGGACGCAGCATCCCCTTCTGGGCCGCAGGCATCAGCCTCTATGCGACCAACACCAGTTCGATCAGCTACATCGCGATTCCGGCCAAGGCCTTCGCGACTAACTGGCAGTATTTGATGAACAATCTGGTCGCCGTGCTGGGGCTCCTGTTCGTCGCCGTCTGGATCGTGCCACTGCTCCGGCGCCTCGACCTGATGTCGGTGTTCCACTACCTTGAAACACGCTTCCACCCCGCGATCCGCACGATCACGAGTGCGCTTTGCATCGCCATGCAGTTGGGCGGGCGAATGAGCGTGGTGCTGTTCCTGCCGTCGCTCGCGATCTCCACCATCACCGGGATCGACGTCGTCTGGAGCATCCTGATCATGGGGACGGTCACAATCTGCTACACGGCCATGGGCGGGATGAAAGCCGTCATCTGGACGGACTGCCTGCAACTCGTCGTCATGTTCGGCGGCGCGCTCTTCGCGATCGGCTTCATCGTCCTCAAGCTCGACGGTGGATTCGGCGAATTCTTCGCGACTGCGGCACTCGAGAACAAGACGCAGCTCTTCGATTGGAGCTTTGACCTGACGAAAGCGACGGTCTGGGGATTTATTTTTCTCGTGCTGTTCGATGTCGTGCTCACTTTCCCGAAGGATCAGGTGCTGATGCAGCGGGTGCTCTCCACCAAGTCTTCGCGGGAGGCGAGCCGGTCGATCTGGACCTTCGCGGCCATCATGGTGCCTGGCGGTTTCTTATTCTACCTGATCGGCACCGCGCTCTACGTCTTCTACAAAGCCCACCCTGAGCGGATGAATCCGCTGCTTACGACAGACGCCACGTTCCCGCTCTTCATCGCCGCAGAGCTTCCCATGGGCGTCACCGGCCTGATCATTGCCGGGATTATTGCCGCCTCGATGTCGACGCTTTCCAGCATCCTGAACAGCGTGGCCACGCTCGGCTCGGTCGATTTCTACGAGAAACTGGTAAAGAAGAGGGACCCCGCCGTGAGTGTGCGCGTGGCGGAGTGGATGACTGTCGGCGCCGGCATTATCGGCATGGGTTTGGCCCTTCTGCTTTCGCGCTATGACATCAACTCGCTGTTCGATGTCTCGATCGAGCTTTCCGGCATGCTCAGTGGAGGATTCGCCGGAGCCTACACGCTTGGGATGTTCACGCGGCGCGCCAACTGGCAGGGGGTGGTCATCGGCATCGCGACCAGCATCATGTTGACGATTCTCGCGTGGTCGCAAAGCCTCGTCCATCCCTACTTCTACATGCCGATCTCCATTTTGATCTGCATCGTGGTCGGTTACCTGACCAGTTTCCTTTTTCCTCCGCCGACGCAATCGCTCGACGGCCTCACTATTTTCACCCGGCAGGACGAGACCGTCTCTCCCTCCGCCTGATCATTTGGGTGTCGGCACCTCGGATTTGAGCCATTCGAAGGCGAAAGTTACGCCTTCGCTGAAGGCAGGCCGCCATGTTCCCCAGTTGTGCCCGCCATCGACGACCCGGAGTTGCGCGGAAACACCTTTCGTGCGACGAAGGTGATTGTAGAGCGTGTGGGCTTCGTAGTCCAGATCGTGGCTGGCCTCAGCGGGATCGGTGAGTGCGGTCTCGTCATCTCCCACGGCGATAAAAACGGCCAAGGGCAGGCCCTTCGACGCAAATTCTGGTAACAAGGCGGGGTAGTTCAACGACCGATAGACCTGCTCGCTGAAAGATTCTCTACCAAGACCGAAGGCGCCGAACTCGCGCGTGCTGGAATCTCGTGGCGGCAGCGGAAAATAGACGGCTGGGCTCAGCACGATGGCGGCCCCGAACAGTTCCGGGTGGGCCAACGCATGGCGCAGCGCCCCGGCCCCACCCATCGAGTAACCGGCCACGAGGCGACTGGCCCGATCCGTTCGCGTGGGGAACGCGGCATCGACATGGGCCATCAGGTCTCTCGTAAACGCTGTTTCCAAGAGCTCACCGGCCGGCAATCCGGTTCCGCCTCCAGTCCCTGTGAACTGCGAGTCGATGTAATAGCCGGCACGATGGCTTCCCGGCGCATCCGGCATAACGGCGATGACCGGTGGAATTTTCCCCGTCGCAATTAGACGGTCAAGATCCAGCTTAATTGTGGCCCAAGCCTGCATGGAATCGCCGCGCCCATGGAGCAGAAAGAGCACCGGATAGCGCTTGGTTGAACTCGCCTGATATCCTGCCGGCAGGAACACCAAGTAGTCGAACGAGCGCCTGAGTGTCGCCGAGTGGAAGGTGACTGATTGAAGCGTTCCCGTTGCCAATCCGAAATTGAGATTTGCAGAGAGCGCCGGGGGCGACGCTGTTTGACTGGAGCCGCTACTGTCACAAGACAGGAAGGGCAGAATGAGGAGTCCCAAAAGAAACCTCGAAATGCACCATCTATGGAAGTTGGGTGCAAATGCAGCAGATAGCAGCGACGATCCGGGTTGGGTGGACATGTTGAATGGCGCGGTTTTTCTACAAGAACAGGCTATATTGATAGCTCCATTGTCGCGAAACAAAACGGAGTTGCATGCGGAATTTGATTCTCCTTCCCACCAGTTTGCCAGTGACCAACAACAAAATAATAATTGAGAATCCCCGCGCTCGCACGGCCACATAGGCTCTACTGCACCAGCAAAGATGAGAGTATCTTGCGCCACATGGCGTAACCTGCGGGGGACAGATGCAGTCGGTCTTCGACAAAGAATTCGAGCCGCGCAGATCCGTCCGGAGCGAGCATAGCTGCGTTGGTTTCGACGAAAACCCGGCGCGGGTCGGCGGCACAGAAGGCGGCAATGTAGATGTTGGTCAGGGCCATTTTATCGCGCAACTGCCAGCGCGCCGGGGCAAGCTGGATGGAAACAAAGAGAATCCGCGTGTCAGGCCGGCTCGCGTGGACCTTTTCGCAAAACTCGCGGAAATCCGCGGCCACCTCCTCGGGGGATTTGCCGGCGGCGAGATCGTTGGTGCCCGCGTAGAACACGATCAACCGCGGATGGTGCGGCGTCACCAAGTGGTCGAAATGCACGAGACTGTCGGCGATCTGGGAACCGCCGAATCCCCGATTGAGAACCGGAACTTCCGGAAAATCCGCGGCCAGGGTGCTCCAGAGGCGAATGGATGAGCTGCCGACGAACAGCACCGTCCCCGGCGACGACGATTGCGCCGCGTCGGCTTGTGCGAAGTTCCCCATCGCCTCCGACCAGTCGGCCGATGCCACCGGTTCGCTCGCGTGGAGGCAGACGCTTAGCACCGCGGCGGCAAGCAATCCGGTAGCGCCGCGACACAACGGGCGAACAAGAGCGGATTTCACGGGAGCTAGGATTTTCAGGAACTGCATGACGGGCTATGGAGAGGTTTGCGGAATGGTTGGCGTGAGACCGAGGGCCCGGACGTAGCCTTCGTTGAGCTGGCAGCGTTCGACGGCAAGGTTTTGCAGCAGCCCGTCGAGTGCGCGGGCAACGACGGCGGGATCGGGGCGCGCCTCGCGGATTTCGGGGAATGTGCGGCGCGGGGCCTCGGCGTAGGCGAGCACGGTTTCCCATCCCGGGGGCGGGACGATGGTCAGCACGCCCGTGACGGTGTGGACTTTCTTGTAGGGCCAGAAACACCAGCCGATGTCGTGGGTCTCGAGCAGCTCGCGGAACTGTTGAATCCATTCGTTGTTGTTTTCGCCGGACTCGCCGAGGTAGAGCGGCACCTGGTGTTTCTCGCGAAAGGCGAGGTAGCGCTCGATCGCCTTCACAGTGGGTTCCGTCCAATAGGTGTGGAAGGTGTAAACGAGATTCGGCGCGAAGGGTTCGCCCGCCGCCTCGAAGTTGGTGTTCCACTGGGCGCCTCCGATGAAGATGACGTGGTGCGGGTCCACCTCGCGGATCGCGGTGACAAGCTTGCGGTAAAGGGGAGCGAGGAGAGGGTTGAGGCGTTCGGTGTCGAAGAAGTGCGCGATGGGCTCGTTGAGAAGGTCGTAGCCGAGGACGATCTTCTCGTCGCGGTAGCGGCGGGCGATCTCGCGCCAGAGTGCAACCGTGCGATCCTGCGCCTCGGCGCTGTCGAAGAGGTGCGGGTAGCCGCTGCTGTCGTCGATGTTCGTGCCGGTCTGGCCGCCCGGAGCGGCGTGCAGGTCGAGCAGCACAAAAACACCTTCCGCGCGGCACCAGTCGATGAGGCGGTCGAGGAGGGCCCAGCCCGGGCCGGAAAAATCGGAAACGCCCGTGGCGCCGATGAGCAGCTTGTGGTGCAGGGGCACGCGCACGTGGTCGAAGCCGAGACGGCGGATGTGGCGGATATCGTCGAGGGTGATGTAGCGGTCATACCACTCGCGCCAGAAGGCGGCGGCCGCCTCGTCGCCCACGAGCTCCGAGAGGATATCATTGATCTGGCGGGCGGACTCGTCGCGCTTGAAGTGCCACATGTAGCCCTCGGCGACAAACCAGTTGCCTAGGTTGATGCCGCGCAGGAGCAGGGGCTGGCCGGAGCCGTCCACGATCTGCGTGCCGCGCGTTTGCACGAAGCCGTCAGGGGCGGAGGCGGAGGAGAGAGCGGGGGTGATGAGAAGCACGGTGAGGAGAAGAGAGGAAAAACGGAGGATCATGAGGGGAACAGGTGTTGTTGGAAAAATTTTGTGGTGAGGCGGATGACACGGGCGCGGTGGCGCGGGTGGGTGAAAACGTGGTCGGCGCCGCGGAGCACGACATGGCGCTTGGGCGGGGGCGCGGCGCGCAAATTGGCGGCGAAGCCCGCGCGAAATCCGGGCAGGTCGCGGTCGCCTTGGATTTGGAGTTTCGGGCACACGAGCTGCGCACAGGCCGCAGGCACGTCGGTCGCGGGCAGTCCGCGCGCGAAGGCGGAGCCGGGCTGGTCGGGTTGACGTGCGGCGGGGGCGCGGTGGCGCATCCAAAAGGCAAAGCTCGGCACGCTCGACCAAGTGCACACGGCGGCGATTTCACCTACGGGCCGTTCCGCCGCCGCGCAAATGGCGACGGCGCCGCCCATGCTGAGGCCGAGCAGTCCGGCGCGCCGCCAGCCGCGCCGCCGGGCCCAGTCGAGCACGGCGTGAAGATCGGCGATTTCGGAGGCGGGGCTCATCGCCGCGAATTCGCCGGAGCTGTCGCCGCTGCCCATGAAGTCAAAGCGGAGAGCGTCGAGGCCCGCAGCGGCGAGGGCGCGGGCAGTGGAGACAAAGAGACGACCGTTCTCGGACTTGTTGCCGGTGAAACCATGCGCGAGGACTACCAGCGGTGCGCGGCGGCGTGCGGCGCGATGCAGCACGGCGGCGAGCCGGTGCGGGCCGCGCGGGATGAAGAGGAGTTCCTCGCGTTGTTGAACGGTGGTGCGCATCAGTCGCCGGAGCGGGAGGCTTGCAGGAGAAGGCCGAGTTCGCCGATGTCGGTGAGGACAAAGTCAGGCGCGGTGCCGGCGCGGCGGGCGTCGTCCGCCGTGGCTTCGCCGCTGAGCACGAGCACGCTGACGCAACCGGCGGCGCGGGCCATCGCCATGTCGGTGTAAATCCGGTCGCCGACCATCGCGATTTCGCGCGCGGCGAGCTGGTGGCGACGACGGATGCCGGTGAGCATCTCCGGGTCCGGTTTGCCGAACACGCGATCAGGCGCGCGACCGGTGGCTTTTCCCAGCGCGGCGCAAATGGAGCCGCAATCCACGAGCACGGTCGGTTCGTCGGTGGGGCAGATGTGGTCGGGGTGCGTGGCGAAATAGGGCAGGCCGTGCGCGATCCAGTGGGCGGTGCGGCAGAGCCGGGCGTAGTCGAGCGTGGTGTCGAAGGCGACCAGCACGGCGTCGGGCGCGTCGGCCGGATCGTCCGCGGTGAGTTCGTAACCGGCCGCGCGCAGCTCCGCGGCGAGACTGGGTGTGCAGAGGGCAAAGAGCCGGCGCACGCCGGGCCGGTGCGCGCGCAACCAGTCAACGGTGGCGTTGGCGGAAGTGTGGAGCTGCGCCGGGTCGGTCGCGATGTCGAGGCGGGCCAGATGCGCGAGGTAGTCCGCCGAGCTGCGCGAGGAATTGTTGGTGAGGAAAGTATAGCCGATGCCGAGCGGGCGGAGTTGCGCCAGGAACGGGCGCGTGAAGGGGAACAGCGTGCCGCCTCGGTAGAGGGTGCCGTCCATGTCGAGCACGACATGGCGGACACCGGCGAGCATTGACGAGGGGGAGGACATCAGGGTTTGAGGAGCGAGCCGGCGATTTTCTCCCCGAGGAGCCGGTCGTGGCGACGGGCGTCAAGCGGCAGTGTGACGCGCTCGCCGGTCCACGCGGAGAGGAGCATGGCATTGACGAGTTCGACCGAGGCGACGCCGTCGGCGAGCGGGGCGAGGAGGGGAGCATCATCAAGGATGGCGGCGGTGAAGTTGCGGAGGATTCCGACGTGCTGAAGGCCGTGGCCGAGGTTGCGCCACGTCCGGTCGGTGACTCGCGGGGCGGAGAAGAGCCCGGCCGTGTTGCGGCTGAACTCCGACATCGGCACGGCGTTGCGGCGAAGCAGAAGCGTATCGTTTTCGTAGATGATCAGTCCGCCCTCGGTCGTGATTTCGAGGCGGTTGACTCCCGGAGCCTCGCCGGTCGAGGTGATAAACGTGGCGTGCGCGCCATCGGGATATTCGAGATAGGCGGTGACGTCGTCCTCGACCTCGATGTCGTGATAGCGGCCGAAGTTGCAATGGGCGCGCACATGCGTCGGTTGTCCAAAGAGCCACTGGAACAGATCGAGATTGTGCAGGCATTGGTTGAGGAGGACACCGCCGCCTTCGCCCGACCAAGTCGCACGCCAACTGTTCGAGTCGTAGTAGGCGGCGGAGCGGAACCAGTTGGTGATCGTCCACTGGACACGGCGGACGGCGCCGAGTCTGCCGGAGTGGAGGAGCGCGCGGATGCGCCTGTAGAATGGATCAGTGCGCTGGTTGAGCATCACCGCGCTCATCTGATCGGGGCGGCGTGCGGCGGCGGCGGCGAGGCGTCGCGCGGTCGAGGCTTGGGCTGTGAGGGGTTTCTCGACGAGAACGTGCAGGCCCGCACGCAGCGCGGCGTGGGCGATCCCGGAGTGGGAGAAATGAGGCGTGGCGATCAGGACGGCGTCCACCTCTCCGGAGCGGATGAGCTTGGAGGCATCGGTGTGCGCGGCGACGCCGGGGAAGAGTTGGTGCCTGGCGGGATCGGTGTCGGCGATTGCGGTGAGGCGCATGCGCGGCACACGGCGTTCGATGAGCGAGCGGGCATGGCCCTGTCCCATCAGACCGAGACCGATGATGCCGAGGCGGACGTTCTTCATGGCGGGGACGGGTTCAGCCGAGCGCAAGCGGGGCGAGATAGTTGTAACTGATCCGCAGTGACTCGAAGGGATCGCCAGCGCAGGTGTCCTGCTCGACGATGAACCACTCGCAGCCGGCTGCACGCGCGGCGGCGAGAATCGCGGGGAAGTTGAGATTGCCCCGGCCGATCTCGCGGAAGGCGGGCTGGTTTTGCGCGTCGATGCCGTAGTCCTTCAGGTGAATGAACGGCAGGCGGCCGGTGAGCCGGTTGATCCAGGCGATGATGTCGCCGCCGCCGTTTTGCACCCAGTAGGTGTCGAGTTCGGCGACGAGGTTGCGCGGGTCGGTGTTGGCGAAAATGTGATCGAGCACGGTGCCGGCGCCGAGGCGTCGGAATTCGTGGGCGTGGTTGTGGTAGCCGAGCGTGAGGCCGGCGGCGCGGAGGGCCGCGCCGGCCGCGTCGAGCTGGCGGACGAGGGCGGTGACTTGCGCGGGGTCGGAAAAATCAACCCCGTGCGGATAGGGATAGGCGGTGAGTTTGCAGCCGAGGATGTGCAGGCGCTCGATGACGCGCGCCGGCTCATTGAGGATGGTCGCGGCCGGTTCGTGAGTGGCGCAAATCACCAGGTCGTGATCGCGCATGATGGCGGCGATTTCGGCGGCGGGAATCGGGCCGACTCCGCTGACCTGGACGGCGGTGTAGCCGATGGCGCGGATTTTCCGGACGGACTCAGCGAGGCCGGCCGCATCCTGGCAATGAGTCCGCACGGTGTAGAGCTGGGCGGCAATCCGGTGTTTTTTCATTCGCAGTGGCTCCTGCAGGAGGGGAGACCGATGGGCCCAATGGCGACGGGAAACTGTGGGTCGGGTTTTATCCCCGACGGAGCTTTGTCCGTCTAGAGCGCGGCTTGGGAATCGGCGTCGAAGAACCGGGCGCGGGCGAGGTTGAGGTGGACGGTGAGTTCCGCGGCGAGCTTCAAGGCGTGGTGGGAATGAAAGCGGGCGACCAGGCCGTGCGCGCCCGTGCGGAGATAGACAAACGTCTCGGCTCCCATCGGCTCGACGAGCTCGATCCGGGCGATGGCGGCAACGGTGCCGGGCTGGGCCTGTTCGTGGATGTCCTCCGGACGAATCCCGAGGACGATGTTGCGTCCGGTGGCCGAAGTGATGTGCGGGGTGGCGACTTGGTCGAGGGCGAGAACCAGCCCCGGATTGCCGGGGCTCCAGCGGGGGCCGTCGGCAGGAGCGTTTTGCTCGACGAAGCAGGGGCGGCCCGCGCGGGTTTCGACGCGGCCCTTGATCAGGTTCATCTGGGGGCTGCCGATGAAGCCCGCGGTGAAGAGGTCGGCGGGGCGGTCGTAGAGGGCGAGGGGTTCGTCAACCTGGCGGATGACGCCGTCGTGCATGACGCAAATCCGGTCGCCCATGGTCATGGCCTCGATCTGGTCGTGGGTGACGTAGATCATCGTGGCGCCGAGGCGTGCGTGGAGCTTGGAAATCTCGGCGCGCATCTGCACGCGCATCTTGGCGTCGAGGTTGGAGAGCGGTTCGTCGAAGAGAAAGACCTTGGGCTGGCGGACGATGGCGCGGCCGACGGCGACCCGCTGGCGCTGGCCGCCGGAGAGAGCCTTGGGTTTGCGCTCCATCAGTTCATCGAGCCCGAGGAGCGCGGCGGCTTCCCCCACGCGCTTGTTGATCTCGGCGGCGGGCAATTTGCGGAGCTTGAGGCCGAAGGCCATGTTCTCGCGCACGCTCATGTGCGGATAGAGCGCGTAGTTTTGGAAAACCATCGCGATGTCGCGGTCCTTGGGCTCCACGTCGTTGACGACGCGGCCGTCGATGGAAACGGTGCCGCCGGTGATCTCCTCGAGGCCGGCGATCATGCGCAGCGTGGTGGATTTGCCGCAGCCGGAAGGGCCGACGAGCACCATGAACTCGCCGTTTTCGACGGTGAGGCTGATGCCCTTGACGGCGGTGACACCCGGCCCCTTGGAATCAGGGTAGGTCTTGACGAGGTTGGTGATGATGACTTGGGCCATGGGGCAGGGTGGGTGAATTTCTACAACGGACTCAGGCTGAACGAGGCATTTGGAACCACCGGTCCGCACTGATTTTTACTTCTCTCCCCAGGGTCTCTCCGCTGGAACGATTCATTCGAAAACCACAGATGAACACAGATGGACACAGATGTCGGAGTGAAAGACCCTCTGGCAGGTCGCAAACCCA
>JAUXXD010000217.1 GCA_030681265.1 Candidatus Didemnitutus sp.
GCTGCCATCAAAACGCCTTCGCTTTCTTCGGCGGCTGGCCGCGGCGGATCCTTTACGACAACATGCGGCAAGTCGTCGTCGGCCCCGAACGGATCAACGCCCAGTTCCTCGACTTCACCCGCCATTATGGCTTCGAGGTGAGGCGCTGCCGGCCCTATCGGCCGCGCACCAAGGGCAAGGTCGAACGCAGCGTTTCCTACCTGCGCGACAGTTTCCTCAACGGTCGCACCTTCGCGGGCCTCGACGACCTTAACGCGCAAGGCCGGCATTGGCTCGGCGGCGTCGCCAACATTCGCATCCACGGCACGACCCACGCTCCTATCGGGTCACGCGCGCACCGTCGGGGTGGGTCATTTCCTCGCAAGCGTTGCCCCCCCTTCCTCACGATAGAGCCGGAACACGCATTGGCCGTTCATCAGCCGACCCTCACGACGCAGCATGATGGCCAGCCGGCGATAGCCGAAGCGCACGCGCACGACCGCCAACTCCCGTAGGCTATGCCGCAACGCCAGCTCCGCGGAACCTAGGATCGCGTTGTCGTAGTAGCTCGGGGTCTGCAACTGCACCACTTCACACGCCCGCACTGCACTGACTGTAAACGCCGAGCCAGCCAGCCGACCAGCTGGCGCTTACCGGCCGGCTTCAAGGTTTTTTGCGATGATCTCCTAGAGTATGTGCTGGTCCAAGCTGAGGTCCGGGACGAGTTGCTTCAACGCGTAGACGATCTGCTCCACAGTGTATCTTTTCTGCTTCCTCGGGGTTGGCCTTTCTTGAGGACCAACCCAGTCGATTCGTCCAGTGCGCTCCTGTCCCGTTAAGTGGGTCAACGTCACCTCATCGGCATAGCCGTCCTTTGGGTAGCAACATGAGATGCTGCATTGGACACGGAAGGGCAATTTCAAAGCCCCCATCAGCTCCGCGTCATCGTCAGTGGGGTTGACGCGCATTAGCTCGGCAATCCCAGTGCGTGAAAACACCCTACGAACATGAGTATTTCTGCCATTATATTGATATTTCCGGGGTGTTTTTACGGTATTTTACATTTTCAAGGCGTGCTGAACTCGCGTCGCCCAAACAAAAGATTGTCAGGGTCAGGAAACTACTTTTGAACGATGCCGACACTCTCGGCAACTAACCGTTACCGACTAATCTCAACCAAGGTGCAATTTTGGACCTCAAGCAAATCAAGCTAATCGTCGATCTAATGAAGCGCTCGGACCTCACCGAGTTCGAAGTGGAAGAAGAAGGCTTCAAGATTAAGATTAAGCGCAATTCAGGCGAGATTCAGATGATTCCGACCGGGGGATATTCCGCCCATCCCTTTGCCCAGTCTGCTCCGCCGGAACCACCCAAAGTCGCCGCTCCAGCGACCCCGGGGGCGGCAACAGCTGCCGGTGATACTGCCGCAGATGAGACGGGGTTTGTTTATGTGAAATCACCGATGGTAGGCACCTTCTATCGTTCACCTTCACCAGAGAATCCTGCGTTCGTCGAAGTGAACACCAAGGTCGAAGAAAAATCCGTCGTGTGCATCATTGAGGCGATGAAAATCATGAACGAGATTCAATCCGAGGTGAAAGGCACCGTGGTCGAGCTTTTGGTCGAAAACGGGCAGCCGGTCGAATACGGCCAGCGCATCTTCAAGGTCAAGGTTGGCTCCTAAGCCTCCCTCATCTCGTTAACGACCGGACAACTGCTTGTCCGGCTTTATTCTAATCCGCCCCCAATGATTCAAAAGGTTCTCATCGCCAATCGTGGTGAAATCGCCCTCCGCATAATCCGCGCGTGCCGCGAAATGGGCATCAAGACGCTCGCCGTTTACTCAGAAGCGGATGTGCAGTCTCTCCACGTGCAACTCGCTGACGAAGCGATTTGCATCGGCGGCCCACGAAGTTCCGACAGCTATCTGCGCGCCGATCGCATCATTAGTGCCGCCGAAATCGCCGACGTGGACGCCATTCACCCAGGTTATGGCTTTCTCTCCGAGAATGCGAAATTCGCCGAGCAATGCGAGTCGTGTAACATCAAGTTCATTGGCCCGAAGTCGAAAAGCATCCGGATCATGGGCGATAAATCGATCGCCAAGGAAACTGTGCGCAAGGCCGGCGTGCCGATCGTCCCCGGTTCCGATGGACCGGTCGAATCCGAGACTGAAGCAGTCAAAGTCGCCCGAAAAATGGGCTACCCAGTCATCAACAAGGCCGTCGCCGGCGGTGGCGGAGGCGGCATGCGCATTGCGCACAATGACGTTTCGTTCGCCAAAGAATTCCACGTCGCCCGCGCCGAAGCCGAAAAAGCCTTCGGTAACGGAGCCGTTTACGTCGAGAAATACATCCAAACGCCGCGCCACATTGAGTTTCAGATTCTCGCCGACAGTCACGGCAAGGTCATCCACCTCGGCGAGCGCGACTGCTCCGTGCAGCGCCGCCACCAAAAGCTCATCGAAGAGGCCCCTTCCCCTTTCCTTTCAGCCGATTTGCGCAAAAAGATGGGCAAAATCGCCGTGCGCGCCGCTGAAGCCGCCGAATACCAAAATGCCGGCACCATCGAGTTCCTCGTCGATCCGAAGGGTAATTTCTACTTCATTGAGATGAACACCCGCATTCAAGTTGAACATCCCGTCACAGAAGAAGTGACCGGCATCGACTTGATCCGGCAGCAAATCCGCATCGCCAACGGTGAGAAGCTGGAGTTCGACCAAAGCGACATCAAGATCACCAAGCACGCCATCGAGTGCCGCATTAACGCCGAAGATCCCTCGCGCAACTTCGCCCCGTCACCGGGCGCGATTTCCCTCTATTATGCGCCCGGCGGTCACGGCGTGCGCGTCGATTCACACGTTTACAGCGGTTACAGCATCCCGCCGTATTACGATAGCATGATCGGGAAGCTCATTTGCTTCGGTTCCACCCGAAAAATCGCCCTACAGCGCTCTTACCGTGCCCTCAGCGAATACCTCGTTCGCGGCATCAAGACCACGATCCCGTTACACAAAGCGATCATGTGCGACCCCACTTTCATCGAAGGCAAGGCCACGACTGCCTACATGGAAGACTTCATGACCCGCACTCCGCCGGACTTGTTCTAAGCCGCCAGCCGCCCCTGTGCGGCGAGTTTGTCAGCAATCGGGAGATTTTTCGCCGCCGCCGCGGCTAGTTTTGGGCTTTTCTGCGTTCCAGCATCACGTCGCTCCACTCGCCCATCACGCGCGTTTCGATCCGCCAGTCCGGTGCCGCCGCTATAAATGCGGCTTTCACCTCGTGCAATTCCCCCCCGAGGATGCCGCTCAGCACTAATTGCCCGCCCGGCAGCACTGCCCCGAGCAATTCCGCAGTGAAATTGACCAACACGTTCGACTGGATATTCGCCATCACCAAATCCGCCCGCCGGCCGGCCAAGCCCGTCACCAAGTCGCCCACGTAGAAATCCACGCGCCCGCCCAAGTCATTCAACATCGCGTTCTCCACACTCACGCGGATGGCTTCTGGGTCGTTATCGAACCCACCGACTTTCTGATACCCAAGCAGCGCCGCCGAGAGCGCGAGAATACCCGAGCCGCACCCTGCGTCGATTACGCTGCCAGTGGTGCCCTTCGTGGCGGCAAAAGCGACCAGCCTCTCCGCTACCAAGCGCGTCGTTTCGTGATTGCCGGTGCCGAAAGCCATGCCCGGGTCGAGCCATAACGCTTTCGCCCCCTCTGGCGCGACAAAATCCGCTTTTTCCCAGAGCGGAACCCAGTGGAGCGGCCCAAATGCCGATCGTTTGAAGTGCGCCTTGTAGCTGTCTTTCCAATCCGCATCGGGTAACTCCCGTATCTCCGCTTCAGCCAACAGCCACTCAGCCGCCAACTCCGCCCGCAAGGTTTCCCAGCCCGCTTCAGCCTCGGTGCGCGAATCGAAATAGCCCGTAATCCACGCGCGGCTCAGCGGTTTATCTTCGAGCAACATGAAGCGCTGTTCCTCGCGTTCGGCGAGCAAGATATCGATCGCGTCAACCGCCTGCGCCGGCACTTCAAGTTTGAATTCGGTAAGGGGCATCGTTTACGCCTTCTGCACACTGAGCCGCGCAATCACTTTGGGCAAAAGCACGTGTTCCGCGGCGTGAATTTTCTCGGTGAGTGCCTCCAACGTGTCCGACGCCTCGAGGCGCACGATCGCTTGATCGATGATCGGGCCGCCATCCACTTCGGCGGTGACGCCGTGCACCGTGCAACCGGCGTATTTCACGCCGCGCCGCCACGCTTGGCCGATGCCGTCGAGCCCCGGAAACGCCGGCAGCAAACTTGGGTGCAAATTGATAATCTTCCCCGCAAATGCGGCCAAAAACACCGGTTTCAACACCCGCATGAATCCCGCCAGCACGATCAACTCGGCGCCGCATTCCCGAATCGCCGCGACGAAACGCTCCTCCCCCGCGCCTTCGAGCTTCGTCTTGAACGGCGCGGGATCCACGTAAGTCGCCGGCACGCCAAAACGCTCACCGAGCGCGAGAATGCCCGCGTCCGGTTTGTCGGAAAGAAGCTGCACCACACGCGCGCGGCCGAGTTGCCCAGCTTCCTGAGCCAACAAAATCGCCTCCGCGTTACTGCCTCGGCCTGAACCTAAAATGACGACCTTCATGAGCAGTCATGGGATGCACAATCGCGGGCCGCGTTGCACGGAGATATTTTGAAATCAGCTGCGCTGAGTCGCGCAGTCCCGCCACTTTGCACATTCCAGAAACCGCCAACTCAACCATGCGCCGGATAGAGGCAGTCGATTTCGGTCCTCTCGCCACACGCACAGGTGACAATGAGGCGAACCACTTTGTCACCCTCTTTGATCACTTCCACGTGCGGGCTACCTATCCCGTTTTTGACCGCACCCTCCGACCGTTGCGGCTGATGACGGTGGGATGCGCGCAATGGCGCTTCGGCATTCGGTTTTCGACCGAGGAGAAACGGTTTCATGGGGTTTGTGGGGTGCTGGCTAAAGGAGCCAATTGGGGGCCTGCGCCGGTCAGGAGGCTGCGCTCACGTGCCTTGGCGGTCAAAACGAGGCTCAGTGTGAGGCGGTGGTGCGCTTCGGAATTCGGCGGCTCGCCGGGCAAAGGTCGCGTATCCGCGTAACCGGTTACCCGTTCAATCAACTCGGATTCGACCGCGTAGTGAACGAGCGAGCGGCGCGCCGCGTTGGCCCGATCAGCGGAAAGCTCCCACATCGAGTAGTTTGGCTCGGCCATGACGAGGTTGGCGCGGGTGTGACCGTCGATGGTCACGCGAAATTGATGCCGATCGATCATCCACGCCAGATTTTGCAGGACGAAGCGCCCCCACTCGGTCAATGCGGCCGTATCACCGGCAAAAATCGGCCGATTGACTCGGTCAAACAGTGTAATGCGCAACCCATCAGAGGTTACCTGCACATCAATCGGTTTCTGGTCGAGATTCTGATCCAGGTGGAGCAGGCGATAGAAATCGGCCGCCACCGCATTAAGAAATGCCATTTGGATCTGTTTGTCCTGATTAGACTTCACTTCATTGGCGGTCGCTTCGTCCTCTTTGGCAGCGGACGAGGACGAATTTGTGGCCTTATTGAAGGGCATCACGCCCGAATGATCCTCCATTGGAGACTTAAACGGATTCTGAAAGTAGCGCGACGTCGCGATGAGGATTTTTTGATCCTGCGCGGAAATCCAGAGCACCATGAACAAAGCCATCATCGCGGTCACGAAGTCCGCGTAGGCCACCTTCCATGCACCTCCTCCGCCTGCTGCCATGGTCAGGGTCCTATTTGCCTGTGCCGAGGCTCTTCACCTCAGCCTCAAGCTCATCGGCGCCGGGTTGCACGGAGCTGTCGAGCGAGCGGCGCGCGACTTCGACAGCGGTGAGCGGCGCCAAGCCTTTGGCAAAACCCGCCACCGCCTGCATGATGCATTTGAGGCAAAGTTGATCGGCGCTGTCGTTAAATTTGATGCGATTCGCCAGCGGGTTCACGAAACCGTAGGCGACCCAAATGCCGAGCAAGGTGCCGGTGAGTGCCGCTGCGACTTTTTGGCCGACCGCTTCGGGGCCATCTGCGATCGAAGCCATCGTGTTAATAATACCGAGCACCGCCGCGACGATGCCGATGCCGGGCAAGGAATCGCCGACCAGTTGCAGCAAATGCACCGGATGATCCGACTCCTCTTTCTTCGCCGAAAGTTCCGCCGCCATCAGTGCTTCCAGTTGATCGGGTTTGATTTTGCCATCGATGACCGGCTTCAAACCGTTACACAAAAACTGCAGACGCTCGTGGTGGCTCAGCAGCGACGGGTAACGCTGAAAAATCGCACTACTCTGCGGATCCATCACGTGCTCTTCGAGTGCGATGAGTCCATTGCGCCGACCCGTCATGAAAAGCTCATAAAGCAATTTCAGCAGGTCAAAATAGTCCGCTTTGACGGGTGCCTTGCCCCTGATCGCAGCCTTAACCTTGTGGACAATCTCCTTCAAGATGTGCCCCGGGCTGGCGATAATCAGCACCCCCGCCGCCACCCCAAGAATGACCACGAACTCCGACACGTGGAGCAACACCAAGGGATTGCCGCCGGCGAGGAGAAATCCCCCGATCGTCGACGCACAAACAATGAATGCTCCCAGAAATACTAACATCAGTAAAACAACGGGTTAGATCAGCGATTACGGGCGCGACCGAGGAAGGCCCGCAAACCGAGAATGGTCTGCGAGTGGATTTGGCAAATGCGCGACTCCGTCAGACCGAAGACTGCAGCGATTTCGGCCAAACGCATATTTTCAAAATAATACATGGCTAGTATTTTCCGTGGTATATCGGGCAAATCCGCCATCCGTTGAGTGAGAAGTTGCAAAAGCTCCTGCTTTTCGAGCGTTTCGCGTCCCGTCGTGTCGTTGCCATCCGCCAACATTTCATGTAGCGACGCGCCTTCGGACTCTTCGCCCTCACTGTGTTGATCGAGGGCAATAAAGGTTACCGGCCGCGCCTCTTCCATGCATTTGGCATACTCGGCGTGGCTCAGACCCATCTCTTCGCAAATCTCGTCCTCGTTCGCGGTGCGACCAATGCGTTGCTCGAGAGTGTTGATGCCCTCTTTCAGTTTGCGCGCACGGGCTCGCGTGCGCCGCGGACACCAATCCATACGGCGCAACTCATCGAGCACGGCACCGCGGA
Organism: Candidatus Didemnitutus sp.; assembly: GCA_030681265.1. Classification (GTDB taxonomy): domain Bacteria; phylum Verrucomicrobiota; class Verrucomicrobiia; order Opitutales; family Opitutaceae; genus Didemnitutus. The sequence goes on from JAUXXD010000217.1 coordinate 7,167, forward strand.
TCCGCATCGCGGCGTAACCGGCGAACGTGTTCCCCTGCTCCGGATCATACTTGCGCACGGCGGCGATCAAACCGGTGACGCCCACGCTGTAGAGGTCATCCGCATCGATGTGCGGCGGTAGTGTGAGCTTAATGCGATCAACTACATTACGGACCAAAGGCAGGAAGCGCACGATGAGTTCCTTCTCGTCGACTGCGCCCGCAGTGCCCGCATAAGCGCGCCAAGCGGCGGTCGCGGGGGGGGTCTTAACGGCATCCGTGCCGTGTTCGCTGACGACGGCGGTTTTCATGATTTTGCAAGGGGGTTAGCGGGTTGGATTTCTGGGGTCTCACCCACCGTAGCGCGTTGGCGCGCGACGATGGCTTCATGCAAGCCGGCGAGGAGGACCTTCCACAGCCAGCGAAAGAGGAGCGCGCCGACCAAACAGCCGATGGCCCCATCAAGGAAAATTCGGTCCGGACTCCGCTCCATCCAAAATGCCGTTCCGGCACCGAGGACGAAACCGAAGGCTCCGCCGAGTAGAAAAATAAATCGCATGGTTAGGCAGCGGTGTTGAGGGTGGTGCTATCCGCGGTGTCGTCATCAGCATCGGCCGTGACCAAAATATTTTCCGGAGCAGGCAAAGTGCGGCGCGCCACGGCATCCGCGGCGTCGAGTTCGAGATCACCGGTCAGTGATGGCCCGGTGCCGAGAAACAACGGCTCCAACTCCCCTTCAATCAGGTAATCCCAGAGGCGGCCCCATTGGGTAATTTCGTCCAAATGAGTGAACACCACATGCGTGGCGCCAAGACTGCGACCGAGTCCGTAACTGGCCCGCAACGCGGCGTGATCGTAAGCGGCGTTCAACACCAGCACACGCTGCTCGATGCGTTCCTCGTCAAGAAAGCGGCGCAGTAATTCGTTCTCCGCCGGTTGGCGCAACGACAGTCCCGGTAAATCGAAATAAACGAAAGCCTCGGGTGTCGCCGGCTGGGTCGAAGCAGGAAAATGCGCCAACGGCACGCCGAGCGCTTCGCAAAACACCGGCAAGTGGCCGGGGGAATTCGGGCGCTCAAACTCCGCCGTCACCACATGCCCGATGCGAGCGCGGCGAAAAACTTCCAACGCGAGCCACTTGCACAACGCGGTCGTGCGGCCCACTCCGGGCGTGCCGAGAAACGCCGCACGCGTCAGCACCGTATTGGTCCGCCGACTCTTCCCCGCCAAATTCCGCAAATACGTGCCCGTTTCGACCAAGGCGCGATGCAACGGCATCTCTTTGAGACGTGGCCACTCTGCCGATTCCTGCAATCGCGAGAGCAACATCTCCGGAAACCCCGCCCGGCGCAGCAGCGTCGACAAATCACCTTGCGGCGCGCGCAACGAAGACCGCGGTGCGCGCACGCGACCGTGACGATTGCTTTCATCGGTCGCGGCCAAATTAGTGGTCACGCGCGGTTCGGTTTCCGCTGTTGTCTCCGGGGCGACAATCTGGGCGATCACTTCGAGTTTCGGTGAAGAAAAAAGTCCGAGCATACCGCCCGGCGCCACGGTGCGCACCGACAGCACACGTGCGTTTTCTCCGAGTTGATCGCGAATCACCCGTGCCGCGTCTTCCGCCGTCGCGACGATGAAACGGAAGCAAGCGCCGGGGGCCGTGGGCAGGGGATTTTGGGAAGACATGGCGAAAGTTTAAGCGGCGACTTTGATCTCGGCCCGCAGCACGCCGGGCGGCGCGGTGATGATGCCGGCATTTTCAATTTCGGTGGCTGACGGCAATTCCTGGAACGACAGGACCGTCAAACGCGGGAACGACGGCTCGAGAAAGCGTTTCAACGGCAGACGAATCTCCGCGGACACGACGAGCACCGTCGCCAGTCCCTTCTGCATGAGTTCGTTGGTGCGACGCGTTAACTCATCGAGCAAGTGCCGGCCCGTGGCCGGATCGAGCGCGAGTCCCACATCGGTCGCCGAACGATGAACCTTGGCCCCAAGTGCCTGTTCCAAACGCGGGTCCAACGTCAGTGCCTTCAGCACGCCCGGCTTGGATTCAAATTCCTGCACGAAATAGAGGCCCAACCGGCGCCGCACGAGCTCGCTCAAGTCATCCGGGTTCTTCGACAGCGCCGCAAAATCCGCGATGCCTTCGAGCACGATCGGCAAGTTGCTAATCGCGACATTCTCGCGCAGCAGATTTTGGAGAACGCGTTGAATGATGCCCAGGTTGACGAGATCGGGCAGCAACTCGGCCACGAGCGCCGCATGCGTGCCTTTGATATGGTCGATCATCGCCTGCACGTCCTGGCGACCGAGCAGGAGATGCGCGTGCAATTTCAACGTTTCCGAAAGATGCGTGATGAGCACCGACGACGGATCGACCACGGTGTAATTGTTCAGTTCGGCCGTCTTCTTTTCGCCCTCGTCAATCCACACCGCATCGAGATTGAACACCGGCTCGCGGGTCGGCATCCCGCGCAGGCGCACGGTGCTGCCGCTGACATTCATCGCCATGAAGCGACCGGGAATCAACGAGCCGCGTGCCACCGTTTTGCCGCGCAGCAGAAAACGATAGTCATTGGCCTCCAACTCCAGGTTGTCGCGCACCGAAATCGGCGGCACCACGACACCCTTTTCCCGAGCGAGCGATTTGCGCACACCCGTGATGCGAGCGAGTAAATCTCCACTCATCTTCGTGTCCGCCAACGAGAGCAGCCCATAGCCAATCTCGATCGCGAAAACATCGACATCGATCAGCTTACGCACGTCTTCACTCGAACCCGAATGGGCCGCCACCTGCGGGGCAGATGATGCGGGAGTTGCTTCCCCGGGCTTACCCGCCACAGGTTTACCGGGACGAGCAGCCACGGCGTTGAGCGCCGCGTCTTGCTCCGGTGAGCGCATCGTGCGCGACATGATCCCCGCCACTGCCGCGAGGGCGAAGAAGGGAAGGACCGGCATGCCGGGCAGAAGGCCGAATACCACCATGCAGCCCGACGCCATCGCCATCGCGCGTGGGTAGCGGAATAGTTGACCGGAAATCTGCGTGCCGAGGTCGTTCCCATCGGAAGCGCGGGTGACGAGGAGACCGGCACCAATTGAAATAATCAGCGCAGGGATCTGCGACACGAGGCCGTCACCGATCGAGAGCAGCGTGAATTTCTGCAGCGACTCGCCGAGCGAGAGGCCCATCTGAAACACGCCGATGGCGAAGCCACCGAGCACGTTGACCAGCGTGATGAGAATGCCCGCGATCGCGTCGCCCCGCACGAACTTCGACGCACCGTCCATCGCGCCGTAAAAGTCCGCTTCTTTTTGCACTTTCACGCGACGGGCCGTGGCGGTGACATCGTCGATGACGCCCGCATTCAACTCCGCATCGATCGCCATCTGTTTACCGGGCAAAGCATCGAGCGTGAAGCGCGCGCTCACTTCGGCGATGCGCCCCGCACCTTTGGTGATGACGACGAAGTTGATCAAAACCAAAATCAAGAACACCACCGCACCGACGATGTAGTTGCCCTGAATCACGAAATTACCGAACGACTCGATGATTTCGCCGGCGTAACCGTTGCTGAGAATCTGACGCGTCGAACTGATATTAAGCGCGAGCCGGAAGAGGGTCAGCGCGAGCAGTATCGTCG
>JAUXXD010000218.1 GCA_030681265.1 Candidatus Didemnitutus sp.
GCTGCCATCAAAACGCCTTCGCTTTCTTCGGCGGCTGGCCGCGGCGGATCCTTTACGACAACATGCGGCAAGTCGTCGTCGGCCCCGAACGGATCAACGCCCAGTTCCTCGACTTCACCCGCCATTATGGCTTCGAGGTGAAGCGCTGCCGGCCCTATCGGCCGCGCACCAAGGGCAAGGTCGAGCGCAGTGTTTCCTACCTGCGCGACAGTTTCCTCACCGGTCGCACCTTCGCGGGCCTCGACGACCTTAACGCGCAAGGCCGGCATTGGCTCGGCCGCGTCGCCAACATTCACATCCACGGCACGACCCACGCCCGGCCGTGCGAGCGTTTGCTGGAGGAGACCCTCACCTCGGGCACCGACCTGCGCCCCTATCAAGTCACGCACAGCACCGTGCGCACCGTCGGGGTGGAAGCGCTCGTGCGCTTTGCGAAGAGCGATTACTCCGTGCCCGCCCGCTGGGTCGGCACCCGCGTCACGGTCGATGCCGGCGACAACGTCATCGTCATCCGCGCCAGGGACCTGATCGTCGCCGAGCACCGGGTGGCGACGGCGGCCGGACAACGCGTCGAGTCGCCCGCCCATGCGCGGGAACGCTGGGAGCGTTCGCTCGCGACCGTGGCCGTGCTCCCGCCCAAGGGCTGCCACATCCACTTCACCGAGGCCGTGCAGGTGCGGCCGCTGGCCGTCTATGCGGAGGTGGCCTCATGAGCGTCCACTACTAACAACTCGCCCTCGACGGACTTTTGCAAATCGACGCTGCGACCGCTCACGCCCAACTCGATTCCATCGCGCAACAAGCCGCCGCCGCCCACTGGTCCTATTCGCACTTCCTGGGCCGGCTGTTGGAACCGGAGATCGCGGCCCGCCGCCAGCGCGTCATCAATACCTGCCTGCACTTCTCGGGGCTGCCGTGGCTGAAGCGTCTGAGCGATTTTGACTTCGCCTTCCAGCCCGCGATCGACCGCACGCTCATCGAGGAATTGGCCACCGGCCGGTTCCTCGATGAAGGCCGCAATATCATCTTCCAAGGCTCGCCCGGCGTCGGCAAAACCCATCTGGCCATTGCCCTTGGGCTCGGCTGCGCCGAGCGCGGCCAACGGATGCTCTTTTTAACGGCCTTGGATTTGGCCCGGCGCATGAAGACCGCCTTCGCCCAGAACCGCATGCCGCATTACTTGAAGATGCTCACGACCCCGAAGCTGCTCATCGTCGACGAAGTCGGCTACCTCGGCCTCGATCACGAACAAGCCTCGCTGCTCTTCCAGGTCATCTGTAGCCGCTACGAAAAGCAGTCCGCCACTATCATCACCTCCAACAAGGCGTTCTCCGAGTGGGGCCACGTCTTCGCCGGCGACGCCGTCATGGCCTCCGCCGCCCTCGACCGTCTCCTGCACCGCGCCACCGTCATCAACATCAAAGGCGACTCCTACCGCATGAAAGCCAAGCGCCTCACCGGCCTGTTCCCTGGCTCCGTCGCCCTCCCCGACGCACCCAAAGGAGGCCTGCGCAACAAATCCAAATAACCGCCCGCGTTGCTCGTTCGGGGTGGGTCAATTTTAGACGAGCAAAGGTGGGTCAATTCCTCGCGAGCGTTGACACCACGAGCGGCAGGTCGCCCACCGCTTTATCACGCCAGGCAAACCTTCGCAGAACGGCTACATCGAAAGCTTCAACGGCAAACTCCGTGACGAATGCCTCAACGAACACGGGTTCCTCAACCTTCACCACGCCCGGGAACTGATCGAAATCTTCCGGGACGATTACAACCAACTCCGGCCGCACAGCTCGCTCGGAGATCTGACCCCGACTGAGTTTGCCGCCAAAATCGCGCGGGCCCCCATGGGGGCCCCTCTGGATCAATCTCATCGTTCACTTGCAGTCATCAACCCAAACCCACAACCTCCATCACCCACCTCGGATTATCCCTGAAAACCGGACAACCTCGGGGGGCAGGTCAATCAAACCACCGACCCCCTTTTGCTCAACTTGACGGCCACAACTTTGAGGAGGGTGGCGGTTTGGGTTGCTACAAACGGTGTGAGCGCGAGCAGCGCGACGAGGTAGGGTTTTCATGGGATAAAGAATGCGGTGCATCGAAACTGCCATGGGACGAAGTTGCTGGGCGCGAGGGGAACGGGGATGGTATTGCGCCAAACTGGGCCAAAAAAAATCCCCGCCGGAGTGGGCGGGGATCGTGAAAGCGATTTAACTCAGGTTTGGCGGCGTCGGCGCCATACCATGACGCCGACGAGCGACAGCGCACCCGCAATGGCGGCGTAGGTCGAGGGCTCGGGAATCGGCGCGAACGGTGCCGTTTGCACGAGCGCCTGGCTGATGGCGAAGTTCGCCACGGCGTTGCTGCCTGCGATAAAGGCAAACGTATCGAAACTGAACGTGGCCGCCGAGGTGTCGACGACCGACATCGTGTAGTTGTTCAGGCCGACACCGGTGTAAGTCATCGTCAAATAGAGCGCATCATTGGCATCGCGACCGATGCTAAAAGTGCCGACATAAGGCGAACCCGCAGTCATCGCCTGAGCAGCGATCGTGTCACCCACAGTCGTGTAAGGCGTGCCGCTGGCGATCAGCGGTTGGCCGGTCAGGGTCGTGCGCTCAAGGATCTTGGCTGACGTTTCCGCGTTGGCGCCGGGAGCAAGGAAGGAGCCGTAGCCTTTATAATTTTCAAAAGGAAGGACGGTAGTGTTGGTGCCGCCAGTATTGTCAGCTGAGACGCGGGAACCTGCGGAACTGTCGAAAAGACCGACGCGCCATTTATCACCCACGCCGAAGTCGGCACCCGCGGTATTGAGCGTGACGGTGAAGGTGAAAATGAGCTGTTGATTTTGCGCGATGGTCACGCCGTTGCCCGGGGCCGTGAAATAGCCGAGCAATTGGCGGCCAGCGGTGCCCGTGTTTTGCTGATAGAAACCGGTGCCTTCAACGAGATTGCCGACCGAGGAACTGGTATACCATTGTGCCGAGGTGCCGGCGGAAAAATTCATGCGCTGGCCGGAGGCGAACGCTTCGTTGAATACGGTAGTGGCTTGGCCGAACGCGAGAACGGGCAGTGCCAGCAACGTGAGAAGGAGGGTTTTTTTCATGGTCTGGGGGGGCTAGGTGATTGGGTGAGTTGTGGCAGCAGATTCGGCTAGGAAACGAGACACCTGCGCACGACGGTGTGAACAGGTCCAGTCTTTAGTTATAATAATAAATATCAAGATTTTTCTGTCGCAGCTGCGGAAAAAACCGCAAGCGCCGCGGGCGGTGGGCACGGGCGGTGGGCGCGGGCGTTGCGGCGGC
>JAUXXD010000220.1 GCA_030681265.1 Candidatus Didemnitutus sp.
CTTCCGCCCCGTCCCCCCGTGAACAGGTTTGCTCGGATTCCGGCGCGCGTGAGCGCGACGGTGAGGCACGTTCAGCAGCGACCGTGCGTGAGCCAAAGGGACCGCTGAACGTGCCGAAGTCGGGGATGCTGAAGAGAGGGCGAACTGGTGTTAAACAATTGGGACTTCGATACTATTTGCGAACGCAACTCTTCCCCTCTGCGGGGAGGGGTGTGGGGAGGCCCTAAACTACGGGATTTTCGTCAAAGAGGGTCCGGACAATGTCCAGTAAGGCCCACCAATTAACAATAGAACTATTGTCGCGCTGTGCTGTTGTATCGGTCAACGGGTTCGCGCCCGTCGTGTTGTCCGGTGTGATGTGGGTCGGACGGGGTGGGTCGGCATAGTTGGCCAACACCGTCAGTTCGACCACGCCGTCGCCCGCCGTGGCTAAAAAAGCTCCCGCCGCTGAATAGGATGACAGCAAAAAAACAGACAGAGCAGCGCGAATTACATGGGCGATGGTTTGAATCCAAGCGCCACCCCGCGCTACGAACTTTCCACTCCTTAACGAGACTCGGCCAGCACGCGCCGGTAAAGCGCTTCGTAGCGCGGCACGATGGCAGCGGCGGAGAAATTTTTGCGCGCGTGGAGGCGTCCGACTTCCCCCATCGCGCTGCGTTTTTTCGGGTCGAGCAGCAGTGTTTCCGCTGCGGCGGCGAGCGCTGCGGTGTCGCCGAACGGAACGAGCAAGCCGGTTTCGCCGGAACGTGAGACTTCCCCCATGCCACCGACGGCGAACGCCACGCTCGGGCAACCGACGCTCATCAACTCCAACACGCTCAAACAAAAACTCTCCGCCTCCGAACTAAAGAGCCCGAGGTCAGCGGCCTGCAAATAATCCTCAATCTCCGTGACGCGCTCGCGAATCACGACCTGTCCACCGAGTCCGCGCCGCGCCACTTCCGCCGCAAACGGGGCGGAATCCGCCCCGGCGAGCACCGCGAGCTTGAACGGCACGCGCCCCTGCAATCGCGCCACGGTGTCGAGCAGCAGGTCGATACGTTTGAGCGGCCGCAAATTCGACAAGTGCAAGAGCAGCGCCTCGCCGTCGCGCAGGCCGAGTTCCGCGCGCACCGCCGCGCGCGACCGTGTGGCCGGGTGCGGCTCGAAGAAATTGTGCACGATTTCAATCGGGCGTTGCACACCGAGCAAGCGCACGGTTTCGCGCCGCAGAAACGCGGAAACGGTCGTGATGGCGTCGGAGTTTTCCAGCGCGTGGCGGATCGCCGGACCGTAGCCGGGATCGCGACCGAGCAGCATCGTGTCGGTGCCGTGCAACGTGGTGATGATGCGGAGGCGGTGCTCTTCGTGCAGCATGGCGCGCGCGAGAATCGCCGCCGTGGCGTGCGGCACGGCGTAATGCACGTGCAACAAATCGAGCGAGTGTTCGCGGCTGACCTCGGCCATTTTCACCGACAACGGCAGGGTGTAGTCGGGATACTTGAACAAGTCGTAGCTACTGACCTTGACCGGATGAAAAAACACGCGCGGCCCTTCCGGCATACGGAATGGACGCTCGTAGCTGATGAAATGGATTTCGTGGCCGCGCGCGGCGAGTTCCTCGCCGAGTTCGGACGCGAGAATGCCGCTGCCGCCGACGGACGGATAGCAGGTGATGGCGAGGCGCAACGGACGGTCGGACATCGCTTAGTGGCGGCGCGCGCCGCGCGAGATGTCTGAGAGCGAGTGAAACACCAGCGGATCGTTCGGGTAGAGCAGTTGCGCGTGGCCGACGCCGGCATCGAGGCCGTGGGTGCGGGCGCGGGTGAGTTGCAACTCGACGTAGTTGCGCGTGCGCAATTGCGAGGCGTGCGCCTCCATCGCGGCCTTCCATGCCTCCAGCACGGGCGCGGGCGAAATATCGATGATCACCGGCGAGACGTTGCCCGGCGTGGCGCTGGGCGAGACGGCGTAGAAAAACAACTGACTGACCGCGTGCGGCGTGAGCTGTTTGAGTTCGGCGACGTTGCCGTAGCGCGCGAGACGCGTGGCGTCGCGCACGAGCAGGCCGAGACGCCAGTGATCGGGGTGTTGATTTGGCTCGGTGGACGGCGCCAACACCATCGTGGGACGCACCGCGCGAATGATGCGCGCGAGCGCGAGCGCGTGGGCGTTGCGCACCTCGAGATGCGCGTCGCCGTCGAGTTCGAGAAATTGCACGGACGCGCCGAGAAGTTTCGCGGCGGCTTCGGCTTCGCGCACGCGTTGCGCAGGTGTGCCGTTGGTGCCGGCTTCGCCGCGCGAGCAAACGATGAACTGCGCGGGCCGGCCGGCCTGCGTTTCGCGGGCGACGATGCCGCCGACACCGAACTCGATGTCGTCGGGGTGCGCACCGAAGGCAAGCAGCGGCGCGCTAGTGGGGGAACTCGATGAAGGCTTCATCTGATTGGTCGATGGTGTCGCGGGGAACGAAGGTGATTTCGGGGGCATCGGCAGGAGTAAGGTAGGCCTGTTCGCCGGCGCCAGCGATGTAATGCGTGCAGTGAATCACGGATTGCATCCAACGCAACCGAGTGTCGCGCGCGGGGCTGATTTGTTCCGCGGTATACGGCGCGGTGGGCAACGTGACGTAGCTGTTACCGCCTTCGTGGAGTTGCAATGCGCCGTCGATCAACCGCGCGCGCACGATTTCGCCTTCGTGCGGCACATCGATGAAGTAGTCGTCAATCGCGCATGCTGCGCGGCGCACCGCCGGCTCGCTGGAGCGCACCACGCGGATACCGTCGAGCAGACCCATGGCGCGATAGAGTTCGAGGCAGAAATCGGCGACGTTGGTGGTGGCAATCGCACGAAACGCGGCGAGTGCGGCGGGACTGACATATGCGCCAAGTTGTCGTGCGGTGTGCGCCTGCCACTCGGGCACTAGGCGCTTCAGGTAAAGCGGCGAGAATTTGCGCTGCAGTTTGTTGGCGAAGGTGAAGTTCAGTGTCTGTGGCGCGCCGGTCGTGTGGTGACGCAGCGTCGTCTGCGTTTCGCGCGGGTCGTGGTCGCTATCGTGATAGAAGAACACGATTTCGCCACCGAGTTCGCGTTGCAGACGACGCGCGGTTTGAAATTTCGCGTAGAGGAACCGGCGCGGAAAAAACCCGCAAGGCTGCTGACCGAAGCAGATGACGGGCGAGGCAGACATCAGGGGAGATTGTCCACGAAAGACACGAAAGCACACGAAAGCACCGGCGACAAAGCGTTCCACCGTGACGGAGCAATCGCTGAATCGGTGAGAGAGTTCAGGTTCATTGGCGATCAGGCGGACTGCCGTTTTTTGGGCAGCGCGAAGTGGACCAACAAACTCAACACCACGCAAAGCGCGCAGCCGATGAAGTTATACCAGAGGTAGCCGATGCTGAGGTTGCGATAGAGCAGAATAACGATGGTCTGGGCAACAAGTGCGGACCAGAAGACCGCCGTGCCGCCGATGCGTTTCAGGAAAAACGCGACGAGGAAAATCCCGAGCACGACACCGTAGAAGATGGAGCCGAGGATGTTGACCGCTTCGATGAGATTGTCGGCGAAACGCGCGAAGAGCGCGAAGCAGATAGCGATGACACCCCAGAGCGCGGTGAACGTGCGCGACATCTTCAGGTAGTGACTGTCGTTTTCGTTGGGGCGGATGACGTGGCGGTAGAGATCGACGGTGGTGGTGCCGCCGAGCGCGTTGAGTTCGGAAGCGGTGGAGGAAAGCGCGGCGGCGAAAATCACGGCGATGAGCAACCCGATCAAGCCGTGCGGGAGTTGCTGCAGCACGAAGGTGATGAAGACGTAGTCAGAGTCCTTCGTTTTGAGTCGCGAATCGGCGCGGAGCAACGCCGCCTTGGTTTCGGCGCGGATGCCTTCGCTCTCGGCGTGGAGCGCGAGGACGTGCGTGCGGTTGGCTTCGGCGAGTGCGATTTCACCGGCGTCGCGCGCGGCGAGCCACGCGCGGATGGCGGTTTGCTTGGAGGTGTGCGTGTCGTTGAAACGCGTTTCGAGCGCGCGCAATTCGGGTCCGGCGGCCTGTTGCACGTGATGTTGCCACGCGGCCTGATTGAAAAACACGGGCGTCGGCGCGAATTGATAAAAGACGAAGACCATCACGCCGAGCAGCAGAATGAAGAACTGCATCGGGATTTTCAGGACGGCATTGAACATGAGTCCCATGCGACTTTCGCGCAGCGAGCGGCCGGTGAGGTAGCGTTGCACCTGCGATTGGTCGGTCCCGAAGTAGGAAAGCGAGAGGAAGAACCCGCCGAGCAAACCGCTCCAGACGGTGTAGCGCCGGTCGGGGTTGAAGGAGAAATCGATCGCCTCGAGTTTGCCGAGGTGTTCGGCGACGACGAACGCGTTAAACAGCGACACGTCTTCGGGGAGCTTGAGCAACACGACGACAAAGGCTGCGACCATGCCGCCGAAGATGACGGCCATTTGGTGACGCTGCGTGAGATTCACCGCAACGCTGCCACCACTGACGGTGTAAACAATCACGAGTGCGCCGGTCGCAAGAATGGTCAGGTCGAGCCGCCAACCGAGCACGGTGGAGAGGATGATCGCCGGCGCGTAGATCGTGATGCCGGCCGCGAGGCCGCGTTGCAGAAGAAAGAGCAGCGCACCGAGCAGCCGCGTTTTGCTGTCGAAGCGTTTTCCGAGATACTCGTAGGCGGTGTAAACATTCAGGCGGCGATAGATCGGTAGAAAGACGACGCAGATCAAAATCAACGCGAACGGCATGCCGAAATAATTCTGCACGAAGCCGAGACCGCTGTCGTAAGCCTGCCCGGGCGTGGAGAGAAAGGTGATCGCGCTCGCCTGCGTCGCCATGACCGACAGCCCGATCGTGCCCCAGCCCTGGGTGCGATCGCCCTTCAGGTAGGTTTCCAATTTGTGCTGGTGACGCGTGTGCCACACGCCGTAACCCGCGATGCCGAGCATCGTCGCGAGTAACACCAGATAATCGAGCGTGCTCATGCGAAGAGGCGCGGCAACAGCGCGAACACGATGACATAAATCACAAAACACACGGCGACGAACGTGTAGACACCGCGCCACGTGCGCAGCCGTGGCAAGCCGGTGGTTTCGTTTTCGGAGTCGGCGTCAAAGTCGCCATCGGCGCGGGGTGGTTGCGGGGAGGTCATTTTCCGAGTGAAACAAGGTTGGCGAGCAGCCGATACGCGCCCGGCACGCCGGCCGGAATCTGGCGGAACAACGCGAGACTCGTGTAAACGTAGTGGCCGCGACCGTGACGCGCGATGAGCACACTGCTGCGCAACGGCGTTTCGCCCGGATCATTGAATGCCAGCGGCGCTACGAACTGCGTCTCATCCCACGAACTCGGAAAATACGCGCCGCGCTCCTGCACCCAACCGGCGAAATCGTCCGGCCCGAGTTGATTGGGCGTGGTCAACGCAGGGTGGTCCGGCAACAGAAACGTAAACGGCGAATTTTCGTCAGTGACGCGCCATTGCGGCGCGGAGCCTTCGAGTGAGAGCGCGTAGGGCGCGAGCGTCGTCGCGCGCAGACGATTTGGGCGATTGTATTGTGCGATGACGGTGCCGCCGGTTTCGACCCAGTCAAAAAGCCCGGGCAATGCGGCGGCGAGGTCTTCGCGCTCGTTAAACGCGCGCACGCCGATGACGACGGCATCGAGTCCGGCGAGACCCTCCGGCGTGAGCTCGGCGGCGGACAACACGCGCACCGTCGCCCCGATTTGCTCAAGTCCGTTCGCCACGGCATCGCCCGCGCCCGGCAAATAACCGATGTGCAACGCGCGATTCTCCACGGCAAAACTCGCGACGCGGGCCCGCGCGGCCGGTTGCAGGAGCTGCGGCGGCAAGTGCGCGTAACGCAGCTCTTGGCGCTGCGTCGAATAAGTGTGTCCGCCAATGGTCGCGCGTGCGGCGAGATGGCCCGCACTCGGCGCGGCGGAAGCAATCACGTTGAAGGTCAGCACGGCGGTTGCACCCGCAGTCAGCGCGGGCAGTGGCTGCATGGCGGGTTCGGCGCGCCAACCAGCGGGCAGGTCGAGATGTAATTCGCCATCCGCGACGGCCCGCGCGGCGGTGACGGTGACGGCGACAGATTTTTGTGCCGACGGCGCGAACACGTAGGTTTCGGCATCGAAGCCGAGCGACAACGGCGGTATCACCGCGAGAGGCACAGCGCTGGCGGACTCAGCCTCAATTGTGCGATGCAGTGCCTCGCTGGGGAGAATGAAGGTGAAGCCGTTGACGGAAAAATGATGGGCGACGGGAAGCGTCGGTGGATTCTCCGGACGACCGATCAGGGAAATGTCATCGACGCGCGCAATTCCCGCCGCGCCTTCCGCGCGCAGCCAGTAAGGTTGAGTGACCGACGTCTCGGACGGCAGCACAATGGAAGCCGAGCCAGTTACAACGTCGCCCTCCGCCATCCGCGCTGCGGCGCGATCTTCCGTGTAACCAAAAGCGGGCGCGCGCAGTCCGTGGTAGCGCAAATCAACAGAACCCGGCGCGCTGCGCACAGTGTAGTTCAATTGGAGCGATTCGCCGGGAACGGCTTCGGCTTGCGCGACGGAGGTTTCAATTTGCAGGCCGAGACACGATTGAATGATCAGGGCAAGTTGCGCGCGCTTGGCCGCGAAGAGTGAATTCGACGGCAGCGCCGCCATGCGATTATGGATCTCAAGCAGCGCGGGAACGGAGGCGGCGGGTTGTGCCGCGGAAAAATTGGCGAGCACGTCGCTCACCAACGCGTCGATTTCGGCACCGCCAGCGACGCGAGCCCACGTGGTGTCGATGCCGTCCATCAGGTCGTCGGTGAGTTCGTCGCCCGCGAGGAGCATGAACGATTGCACATTCGGTCCGAGGTTGGCGCGACTGGCGAAGCCGCCGAGGCTTTGCGTCTTGTGCATGGCACGACTGCGGCCTGCGATGCTGCCAAGCGCTTCACCGGTCACGGGATCGTTGCCGCTGATGTCGCGTTTGATGATGGTGCCATTGAGCGCGGTGGTGCTGCCGATGCGGAAGGAATTCCAGAGCACGCGGCGCGGTTGCCAAATGGAGAGGCCTTGCGCGAGTTGCTCGGGATAGGCGGTCGGATCGCCCGCAAGGTGAAATGCTTCGACGGCGATGATGCCCGACGCGGTGTGATGACCGTGTCCGCCGCTGCCGGGTGGAATCGGAAAACGCGTCACGATGACGTCGGGGCGAAATTGGCGGATGATCCGCACGACATCGCTGAGGACCTCGCGACGATCCCAAAGGGTGAGCGTCTCGTCGGCTGATTTGGAATAGCCGAAATCGATCGCGCGCGTGAAAAACTGTTGCCCGCCATCGAGGCGGCGCGCGGCGAGCAATTCCTGCGTGCGCAACACACCAAGTTTCTCGTCGAAGTCGCGCCCGAGTTCGTTTTGGCCGCCGTCGCCGCGCGTGAGCGACAAGTAGGCCGTGCGGTAGCCGCGACTGCGTGAGAGGTAGGTGATGAGTTCGGTGTTCTCGTCGTCGGGATGCGCGGCGATGTGGAGGACGGTGCCGAGACTGCGGAAGCGTTGTAGTTCGTGCGCGATGGCGGCGGGCGGCAGCGGTGTCGAGGCGAAGAGCGACACGGGAACGAGCGCGGTGGCGAGGGCAACAAGAGTGAGGCGCGGCGAAAGCAAGGGCATGGACACTGAAGGGGTAATCGTCCGTTCGCGAGATCGCGCCGGAGAGTGAAAAAGAAACGCGCGCCGACGTGGTGAACAAACCGGCGCGCGGGAGAGAGACGTTAATCGAGGCTGGCGATGAGGGCTTGGTTCAAGCGCAGGTATTCGTCGCGCAGAGCGCCTTCGCGTTTCTGGGCGAGTTCCATCGAGGCATGTGCCGCGGCGCGGGCGCCGTCCTTGTCGCCCATTTTGGCGAGCAGGAGTCCCTTGCGGTAAATCATCCAGAAAGCGTTCGGTTGTTCGGCGAGACCGGCGTTCATCCACGCGAGCGCCCGCGCGTGGTCGATGTCGTTTTCGAAATAAAACATCGCGGCGGCGAAGTAAGGTTTCTTCGGCTCGTCGGACGCCATCGTGGCGGCGATTTGCGGGACGAGGATGCCCTTGGTGTCGATGGTGAGCTTAACGGGGACGAGCGTGTTTTCCCACGCGAGGTTGAGCGTGGCGGAGTCGTCGCGCAGGTCGCCGAAGGAAATGGTGAACGTCTCGACGGGCGTGCTCAACGCGACCGGCGTGGCCGTGGCGCGGGCGATGTCGTTCTCGGCTTGGTAAGCGTAGTTGCCCCACTGCGAGAGATTCTTGTGCACGATGACCGTCCACGAATCGGCGCCGGGAATGGTGAAGAGTTCGTAGGTGCCGGCGGGAATAGCGGCACCGTTGAGCGCGACATCGGTGCTGAACGTAATCTTCGTCGCGCTGTTCGCGCCGGTGCGCCAGATTTGGTCGTAAGGGACGAGGCTGCCGAAGACTTGGCGGTCCTTCGCGCTGGGGCGGGCGTAGGTAATTTCGATGTCGGTGATGCCGACGCGTTGTTTGATGGTCGCGGCGGGACTGGGCGCGGGGAAGGCGAGCGGCGCGGCAGTTTGAGCGCTAACGAGTGAGGTGAGGGCAACGGCGCCGAGGAGCGCGAGCGTGGAACGAAGCAAGTGTCGAATCATGGTGTTCAGGGGGTTAAGGTAAGCGTTCAGCCTAGCCAGTTGCAGACAAAGAACAAGCCACGCATTCGCCCGCGGCGGGCGTGGATTAATTCTGCTCACATAAGACGCGCGTCGAAGTGTTATCTCGGCGCGGTGGGTCGCGTCGGTTGACGCTGCGGTGCTGGGGCGTGTAACTGTAGGAAAATAACTCCCAACTCGGCCCCGTGCCGTGTCGTTCATGTCTTCCCAAGTTCAAGCTCCTCCACCGAAAACCGACGAGAATCGCTCTGTCATCGATATGTCGAAAATGAGCGAGGGCCAACGCGCCGCGCTCCAAGTCACCGAAGCCGCGCGCGAGTCGCACGATGATATCAGTTTCGTGGCGCACTTGTTCATGGGGCGCTGGCGGCCGGAAAAACTTTATCCGGTCAACGAAGTCGACGCGGCGGAAAAGATGCGCGCGGACGCGTTCATCGCGGAGTTGTCGGCATTTTTGCGTGCCAAGGTTGATGCGGAGATGATCGACCGCACGGGCGAGATTCCGGACGAAGTGATGGCAGGACTCGCGCGCCTCGGCTGCTACGGCATCAAGGTGCCGCAGCAATACGGTGGGCTCGGCTTCTCACAGACGACGTATTGCCGCGTCTGCCAACTCCTCGCCAGCCACTGCACGAACACGTTTGCGCACCTTTCGATTCACCAATCGGTCGGTGTGCCGCAACCGCTGATGCTCTTCGGCACCGACGAGCAAAAACAAAAATTCCTGCCCCGTGTGGCGGGCGGCGAGATTTCGGCGTTCGCGTTGACGGAGGCGGGCGTCGGCTCCGATCCGGCGCGCATGACGACCAAGGCCACGCCGACCGACGACGGAGAAACCTTCCTGTTGAACGGCGAAAAACTCTGGTGCTCCAACGGCACGCGCGCAGGGCTGTTGATCGTCGCGGCGCAGACGACGCCGAAACTCGTCAACGGCAAGCCGCGCACGCAGATCACGACGTTTGTCGTCGAGGCCAAGGCGCCCGGCGTGGAAGTCGTGTGTCGCAGTCAATTCATGGGGCATCGAGCGATTTACAACGGCGTGATGCGTTTCACCAACGTGCGCGTGCCGCGGGCGAACATCGTCGGCGGCGAAGGGCGCGGTTTGAAAGTTGCGCTCACGACGCTGAACGCCGGCCGGCTTTCCATTCCGGCGGCGAGCATCGGCGTGGCGAAGCGGTCGTTGCAGATTGCGCGCGAGTGGGGTGGGACGCGCATCCAGTGGGGCGTGCCAATCGGCCAACACGCGGCGGTGGCGGAGAAGATTCGCCGCATCGCGGCGCATGCGTTTGCGATGGAGGCGATGTTGCTCGTTACGTCGCGCATCGTCGATCGCGACAAGAAGGCGGACATCCGGCTCGAAGCGGCGATGTGCAAGATGTGGGGCACGGAAAAGGCGTGGATGTGCCTCGACGATGTGATGCAAATTCGCGGTGGTCGCGGTTACGAGACCGAGCAATCGCTCATCGAACGCGGTGAAAAACCGTATCCGGTGGAACGTCTCATGCGCGATAATCGCGTGACGACGATCTTTGAGGGTTCGTCGGAAATCATGCGTTTGTTCATCATGCGCGAGGCGCTCGATCCGCACCTGACCGTCGCGGGCATCGCGCTGAATTCCGAGCGGCCGTGGGGTGAGAGGATCGCGTCGGCGCTGAAGTCGGCTGGCTTTTATCTTTGGTGGTATCCGAAGCAGTGGTTGCCGTTTGGCGGCGCGGTGCCGGCCGACATGCACCCGCATCTCGCGGCTTACTTCGGCGAAATCGCTGGTTGGTCGCGCAAGCTGGCGCGGACGCTGTTTCACCAGATGATCAAATTTGGCGTGAATCTGGAAAAGCGGCAGGTCTTGCTCGGGCGCATCGCCGATATTGGCAGCGATCTGTTCGCGATTGCGGCGACGTGCGTTTACGCGCAGAAATTGCTCAAAGAAGGCGAGCCGGAGGTGAAGGTCTTCGCGCTCGTCGATGATTTCCGCGCCCAGGCGCTGTTGCGCATCCGGCAGAATTTCGCCGGCGTGTCGCGCAACGCCGACCAAAGCGGCTACGAGCTCGCGCAGGGCGTGATCAAGGGCGACCACCAGTGGGTGGAGCGCGGGATTCTCTGAGCGTCGCGCGAGAACGCGTTGGCCAACTTCAGCCCGCCGTGATGGCGGGCTTTTTTGTGCGCAGAGCAGACACGCTCAACTCGTGAGTGCGGCGACGGCGGCGAGTTGTTGCGCTCGCCGCACTTCCTGGTTGCGCAGGTGGGAGGGGACGATGCGGTCGGTGCAATCGGTGAGGGCGCAACGTTCGCAAGTGTCACCGACAATTTGCACGGGCAGGGCGGGGTCGTTCCAGAAGTTGACGGTTTTCTTGAGGGCGTCGTTGACGAGGAAGCCGAGGGTGACGCACGAGTTCATCCCCGGTTCGAGCGAATGTGGGTGCGCGAGCGAGATGCTGAAGTAGTCGTCGTTGGTGGAGTAGAAACGCGAGCGCTGACCGCCGGGGACGGTGGCGGTCGTTTTCGATTTGGACTGGAGCAACTCGAGTTCATGCAGCGAGCGAAGGGACACCCAGCGGCGGCAATAGTGTTCGTTGACGCCGATGCTGTGCGAGGCGTGCATGCGTTGGTAGTGCAGCTCCTTGCCGATGCGCACGTCGGGTGTGCCGCGGCGGTGGTCGAAGCGGACGAAATACATCTGCTCGAGGCCGAAGAAGTGCGGCACGATTTGCGAGAGGCGGTGGAAAAACATCTCCGGCGTGGCTTGGTAGCGGCGTTTGATGGCGACGAGGGCCGCACCGTCCCAAGTGGCGCGGGCGAAGAATTGCCGGAGATCGTTGACGAGGAGCTGGCGATCGAGGAGCAGCGCGCCGGCGAAGTAGGAGGCGCGAAAATTGTTCAGTAACTGGTCAAACGATTCGACCTTGGTGAGAGGAGAGGTGGTGACGGTCTCGCGCAGGCCGAGTTCGCGGTAGCCGATCTCGCGGGCGAGGAGGAAGGCTTTTTGCCAGCCGCCGAGTTGCGGGTTGAGCAGGAGTCGCGGGTGCGCGGTGTCGCCGGCGAGCGTGATGGCGCGCAAGCCGGTTAATGCCGCAGAGGAGGCGAGCGTGGTTTCGTCGAAGGTGTAGCCGTGGGTCTGTGAGAGGTGTGCCTGGAGGCGGGCGAGGTCGGGCGAGGGACGGCGGGCCCACTCGTGACGCTGGCGGAAATTTTCCGCGGCTAACTCGATGTCTTCGAAGTAATTTTTGTTCTGCTCCACGTAGGAGCGCATGGCGGCGAGGAGGAGATGCTCGACGGTGACGTCGAAGCGGTGGGCGATTTTGACGAAGGTGTCGAAAAGCGCGCTGATCTTGTCCGGCGAGGCCGCCATCATTTCGAGGAGGCCGAGGGGGGTAAGGCCGAAGACTTCGAGGGGAATCTCTTCGAGGATGCCGGATTTGAGGACGCCGGAGAGCGGGTGGAGTTTTTCGCCGAGTTGGAGCGAGACGAGTTCGTCGTAGGTTGTGCCGAGGGCTTTGGCGAGGGAGAGGATTTTCTCGGGTTTCGGATATTTTTTGCCCTTTTCGATTTCGTTGAGATAGGAAATGGCGATGCCTGCACGGCCAGCGACTTCCTTGAGCGATTGGCCCTTTTGTTTGCGTAGTTGGTTGAGCTTCAATCCGAGGATGAAGCGCAGGTTTTGCTCCGTCGGCGGAGGTCGGTTGCCGGAAGAGTCGGGTGGAGTATCGGGAGAATGTGGCATGAGCAGCGAGGCGGGCCTCAGGTGTCGATGAAGAGGTCGGGAAAAAGTTTATCGGCGAAGGCGGGATCGTTGGCGTAGCGCAGGAAGTCGGTCGTGCCGCGCGTGCGCAGGAAGTCCTCGTCGAGCAGGCATTGGCCGTTGAGGGAGTTATCGGTGGTGGTGAGAATGGCGAGCGCGGCGTCTGCCATAATGTCGACCGTGCGACTGAGCGGCAGGAGTTTGGCGCCGACGGCGAACTCGATGGCGGCGGTGGCGATGGTGGTGCGCGGCCAGAGCGTGGTGACAGAGATGTTGTCCTTGGCAAATTCGCCCGCCATGCCGAGCGCGAGAAGCGTCATGCCGTATTTGGAGAGCGTGTAGGGCGCATAGGGAGCGAGCCAACGCGGCTTCAGATTGATCGGCGGAGAGAGGCTGATGATGTGTCCGCCGCCAGCTTTGCGCAGGAGGGGCAGGGCGCACTTGGCGCAGAGGAAAAGCGCACGGGAGTTGACTCCCTGCATCAGATCAAAGCGGTTGATCGGCGTGTCGGCGACGGAGGTGAGGGAAATCGCACCGGCGTTGTTCACGAGCGCGTCGAGGCGGCCGAATGTGGTGTCGATGGCGGCGAAGGCGGCTTGAACTTGGTTTTCTTCGCGCACGTCGAGTTGCAAGGGCAGGGCTTCGACGCCGAGCGCGCGCACCTCGTCGGCGACGGTGTGGATCGTGCCGGGGAGTTTCGGGTGCGGCTCGGCCGTTTTGGCGGCAATGACGATGTGGGCTCCGGCGCGGGCGGCGGCGAGAGCGATGGCGCGACCGATGCCGCGGGAGGCACCGGTGATGAGAATGACTTTATTGGCCAGGAGCGTGTTCATGGTGCGAAAACGATGTCGTTCATAGGTTGTTCGTGAGCCCCGCGGCGCTTGATGTGCACCGTGAGAGTGAAGCGCACGGCAACTGCACCGTCCGCATCGGCAAGAGCGAGTTGAAAATCTCGGTCGATTTTCGAATGCGTGACGAGCGCAGCGCGAATCTCGTCGAGCTCGGCCTGGCTGACGCGCGCGTGGGCGAAGAGGTCGCTGCGGCCCGGGCGCTTGAAATCGATGCGTGCCGTCTTCATCCAAACGTGAAAATCGCGTCCGAGGTGCGAAGCGATCATGACGGCGTGCAGCGGATCGACTGCGGCATACATGGAGCCGCCGTAGATCGTGCCGTGGAGATTGCGCGTGGCGCGGTTGATCGGCAACTTTACCACGATCTCGCGCAGGTCCTCCGCGATGCGGATGACGCGCGCACCGGAGTGGCGGTAAGCGGGGTAGTAATTAAAGCGCCAACGCAGCCATTTGATTTTCCAAGACTCGGACATGAAAAGAGGGTTTCGCGGGGTAAAACACGAACGCTCATAGCGAATCCTACGCATCAACTTCGTCAACGGCGAAATTTCGCTTGCGAAACTTAATCTAGTCTTCATGTTGGCTTTGCAAACTACCCTGGCGTGCTATCCGCCGCCTGTTCTGCTATGTTTTCCTCCAAACTGACTACCCACTGGCATTCGCTCGATCGTGCGGAAGTGCGCAAGCTGCAGGGCCAAAAACTGCACCGCTACCTCCGTGACTGTGTCCTTCCCTTCTCCAAACACTATCAGGCGATTTTTCGTGAAGCCGGGATTACGGCCGACGACATTCGCGGGGTTGATGATTTGGCGAAAATCCCCTTCACCTCGAAAGAGGATTTGCTGCCGACACCGGAGAATCCGCGGAAGTCGCTCGAATTCGTCCTCATTCCCGATCCGAAGGTGCTGGCGCGTCGCCCCAGCGTGATCTGGCGCGCGCTCACGCGCGGCAAGGCCCGCGTGCAGGACGAACTCGACCGCGAGTGGCGCCCGACGTTCATGACCGCCACGACGGGACGCTCGACGGAGTCGGTGGCGTTTCTTTACACGCAACACGACATCAAGCACCTCGGTATCGGGGCCGGTCGCATCGCCGACATGGGTGGACGCACGCGCGAAGACCGCATGCTCAACATGTTCCCCTTCGCGCCGCATCTGGCGTTCTGGTATATGTATTACTCCGGCATCGACCGGAATATTTTCTGCCTCTCCACCGGTGGCGGTAAAGTGATGGGCACGGAAGGCAACTTGCGCGCGATTCAGAAAATCCGCCCGCAAGTCATCACCGGGATGCCGACGTTTATTTATCACGTCTTGAGCGAAGCGGTGAACGAAAACCTGCGCCTCGAAGGCATTAAATGTGTCCTGCTCGGCGGCGAAAAAGTTGCCGAGGGCACGCGGCACAAACTGGCCGATCTTTGCGCCCAACTCGGTTCGCCCGGGGTCGACGTCGTTTCGACTTACGGCTTCACCGAGTCGAAGCTCGCGTGGTCGGAGTGTCCGTTTCCGTCCAACGACATTTCGCCTGGATACCATCTATTCCCCGACCTCGGTATCTTCGAAGTTATCGATCCCGAAACCGGCCAGGTGCAACCGGACGGCGTGGGCGGCGAAATTGTTTACACGCCGCTCGAACAACGCGGCACGGTCGTGTTGCGTTACCGCACCGGCGACCAAATCGAAAACGGTCTCACCTATGAACCGTGCTCGTGCTGTGGCAAACGCATGCCGCGACTGATGGGACGCATTTCACGTGTATCCGATTTCCGTTCGATGCGCTTCCAGAAGATCAAGGGCACGATCATGGACTTCAACGAACTCGAGCACGCGCTCGACGACGTGAAGGGCATCGGTTCGTGGCAGATCGAATTGCGCAAAGCCAACAACGACCCGCACGAACTCGACGAAATTCATCTACACGTCACACAAGTAGGCGACGTGAGCGAAAAAAACCTCGAGATGGCGTTGATCAACATGCTCCACTCGCAATTTGAAGTGCGGCCCAACACGATCTCGTTCGAGTCTCCGGAAAAAATGCGCGAGTTGCAGAAAGTCGGCGTTGCGCTCAAGGAACAGAAAGTCGTCGATAACCGCCCCAGCGCCGCCCAGTCGAAGCCGGCGGCGGACAACACCAAATTGCAGGAGTCCAAAGCATGAAGGCCCCCCTCTACCTCGTTGATGGTGTGCGCACGCCTTTTGCCAAAATGGGCACGACGCTGGCCGGTTGTCAGGCCGACGAACTCGGCCGCACCGCCGTCGCCGCGCTCCTCGCCCGCACCGGCATCGATCCCGCGCTGATCGACGAAGTGGTGTTCGGCTGCGTGGGCAACCCCGTCGAAGCCGCCAACGTCGGTCGCGTCATCGCCCTGCGCGCCGGCGTGCCCGAATCCGTGCCTGCCATCACCGTCTCGCGCAACTGCGCGTCCGGGTTCGAAGCAATCACGCAGGCCGCCGACAAAGCCGCCGCGGGCCGCGGCGATATTTTCCTCGTCGGCGGCGCCGAGAGCATGAGCAATTACCCGTTGCTCTACAACGAACGCGCGGTGAAAAAATTCGGCGCCCTCTCCCGCGCCAAGTCGTTCGGACAAAAATTGGCGGCCTTTGCGGCGTTCCGGCCGACCGATTTCTTCCAACCGAAGATCGCGCTCATGCTCGGCCTCACGGACCCGGTGTGTGGTTTGGGCATGGGCCAAACCGCGGAGTTGCTGGCCCGCGATTGGAAACTGACGCGCGCACAGCAGGACGAATTTGCCATGAACTCGCACCGCAAAGCCGAAGCGGCGCGCGCGAAGATGCAGGACGAAATTACTCCGGTCTATCCGCGCAACGGTCGCGATGCCGCCGCGGTAGATGCCGACAACGGCGTGCGCGATGGCCAGACGACGGAAGCGCTCGGCAAACTGCGCGCCGTGTTCGACAAACGCGGCGGCACGGTCACGGCCGGCAACGCCTCGCAAATCACCGACGGCGCATGCGCACTGCTCGTGATGACGGAGGCCGGCTTGAAACGCACCGGACTGAAACCGCTCGGACGACTCACGGGTTTTGCTTACGCCGGTTGCGAACCCGCGCGGATGGGTCTCGGGCCGGTTTACGCGATCGCGAAGGCGGAAAAACAAACCGGCCTCGGCATCAAGGACGCAGACCTCATCGAAATCAACGAAGCCTTCGCCGCGCAAGTGATGGCGTGTTGCGGGGCGGCGGCCTCCGCGGAATTCGCGCGCAAACATCTCGGACGCGATACCGCGCTCGGCGAAATCTCCGCGGCCAAACTCAACGTCAACGGCGGCGCCATCGCGCTCGGTCATCCCGTCGGTGCCTCGGGCGCGCGCCTCGCGCTCACGGCGCTCAAAGAGCTCCACCGCACCGGCGGCAAGCGCGCGCTCGTTTCGCTCTGTGTTGGCGGCGGCCAGGGCGGCGCCCTGTGGCTTGAAACTGTCTGATCCTGCTATTGCCATGAACATTTCCCTTTCCTTCGACGCCGCCGGTCTGGCCACGCTCACCTTCGACCGGCCGAACTCCTCCGCCAACGTCTTCGATCTACCCACGCTCGCGGAGCTCGACGCGCACCTCGCCACGATCGAATCGCGCGCCGACGCGAGCGGTGTGCTGCTGGTCAGTGCCAAATCCAAGATCTTCGTCGCGGGCGCGGATTTGAATTCCTTTGTCGGCGCGACGGCCGAGCAGCTCGCCAACATCGTCGATCAGGGCCACCGTATTTTCGGTCGCTTGGAAAATCTCAAGATTCCGACCGTTGCGGCCGTCAACGGGGTGTGTCTCGGCGGCGGCTGTGAACTGGTTTTGGCGTGTGATTGGCGCGTCGGCTCGCTCGATAAATCGACCAAGATCGGCCTGCCCGAAACCCAACTCGGCATATTGCCCGCGTGGGGCGGCTCGGTGCGGCTAGCGCGTTTGATCGGTTTGCCGCAAGCGCTCGGCATCATTCTCGCGGGCAAGCAACTCGTCGCGCAACAGGCCCAGAAGATCGGCTTGTTTGATGAAATTGCGCATCCTGAATACCTCGTGGCCACGGCGCGCAAGTTTTTCGCCCGCGGCAAGCGGCGCACCAAACCGGCGGGCGGCCTGATGAATTCCGTCGCGATGCGACCGATCATCACGCTGCAAGCGCGCAAGGGAGTGATGGCGAAAACGCGCGGACATTATCCAGCACCGCTCAAGGCGCTCGATGTGGTCGTGGGCGCGATGGGTCAACCACTCGCCCAGGGACTGGCGCTCGAACGCGCCGCGGTGCTCGCACTCGCGCAAACTTCCGCCAGCCGCAACCTCATGAGCATTTTCTTTCTGCAAGAGCGCGCCAAGAAGCTCAAAATCCCCGGCGTGGAAAACGTCGGACGTCCCGTGCAACGCGTGGCTGTGGTCGGCGCGGGTGTAATGGGCGCAGGCATCGCGCAATGGACGAGTTCGCGCGGTTACCCGACGTTGCTGAAGGACATCGCGCCGGAGGCACTCGCGAAAGGACTGAAGACGGCGGAAAAAATTTACGCCGGCGCGGTGAAGCGCCGCAAGATGACCGTGGCGGAAGCGACGGCGGCGTTCGACCGCATCACGGCGACGCATGTTGATGTGCCGCTCACGAATGTGGATTTGGTAATCGAAGCGGCCGTCGAGAAGCTGGAATTAAAGCAAAAGATTTTCCAACAACTCGAAGCGCGCGCTGCGGCGCATACGGTGCTGGCGACGAATACGTCGGCGCTTTCCATCGACGCGATTGCGGGCGGGTTGCAAGACCCGGGCCGCGTCGTCGGCATCCATTTCTTCAATCCAGTGAATCGCATGCAACTCGTCGAAGTGGTGCGCGGTGCCCGCACGTCCGACGCCGCGCTCGATACGGCGCTCACGTTCGTCAAAGCGATCGGCAAGTTGCCCGTGCTGGTGAACGACAGTCCCGGTTTCCTCGTGAATCGCATTCTGTTGCCCTACATGGTCGAGGCGGTCCGCATCTTCAACGAAGGCATCGACGTGCAGCGGCTCGACCGGATCATGCTCGATTTTGGCATGCCGATGGGCCCGGCGCGCTTGAGCGACGAGGTCGGCCTCGATGTCGCGCAACACGTGGCGGTGGATTTGCAAACCCGACTGCCGAAACCCGTGCCGATCAATGACACGTTGGTGCGCATGATCGACAAAGGTTGGTTGGGCAAAAAATCCGGCACGGGCTTCTACGTGTTTCCGAAAGAAAAAGGCGCGAAGGAACAGTCGAATCCGGCGCTCGGCGAGCTGCAGACGAGCGGCAAGGCGCAGCAACAGGACGACGCCACGCTCGTCGATCGCATGGTGCTGGTGATGATCAACGAAGCCGCGCGCTGCTTGGAAGAGGGCGTTGTGGATGCGCCCGAAGATGTTGATTTCGGTATGATTTTTGGCACGGGCTGGGCGCCGTTCCGCGGCGGTCCGCTCCGTTACGCCGATACGCTCGGTTCCGTCGAGATCGTGAAACGCCTTGAACGATTGCAGGCGGAGGTTGCGCCGTATTTCGAGCCCTGCGCCAAGTTGCGCGAAATGGCCCGGACGGACGCCCGTTTTTATTCCACCACTTAGCAACGCGAGCAGACGGTTCTTGTCGCCTGCCCGGCGTCTCTACGCCAAGGCACCGAAAAACCTCCTCTTCCCTCCAATGCAGCGCGCCGCAAGCACGACGCGAGGGGCTACCGCTCGGCCGGTGAGATTCTCGACGACCAACACCGCGGACCCGAGGACGGCATCGTCAAGTCGCCTGCAGGCCCGCAAGGAGCGGGAGGTCCGCCGCCGCGAGATCGTAGTTGGACAACTCATCAGGCCGCACCCACGCGAGCGCGACGTGTTCGTGAGGATGCGGTTCGGGCGAATCCGGCGCAAGCGAGCAAAGAAAAGGAATCATTCGGATGACGACGCGGCCGTAGTCGTGATCAAAGGGCGGCAGGGCGCTGCGAACGACGATGGCGCAGCCGAGCTCCTCACGGATTTCACGCACGATGGCGGCAGCGGCGTCTTCGCCCGCCTCGACTTTGCCACCGGCAAATTCCCATTTGAGCGGCAGCAGTTTGTCGGGCGGACGTTGCGCGAGGAGGACGCAGCCATCGCGTTCGATGATGGCGCAGACGACGGGCACAGGGGAATTCACGCCCTCGACGAAAACAGGAAAGCGGTGTAGCACAATCTCGTGAATCCGAAAGGGGCGGCGCAGCGGGTTGGTTGTTGGGCGAAATGACGGGTGAAACGCCGGGGCAGGCGGCGAATGGAGGTCAAGATTTGGCGCGGCGGGCCGATGACGAGGGCAGCAGCATGAAAGAGTCATTCCAAGCGGTGGTGCGCCGTTGGTGGTCGCTCCTATGGGGAGGACGTGGAGCCGTGCCGGTAGCACAACCACGCGCCCGGGTGGCTTCCTGTCCGTCGGCGCCAATACCTGTGCCTATCGCGGTGTCCAAGCCGATCGTGCAAGCACCTCAAGCAGCGGACAATCTGGAGCTGGAGGCGAAGGCGGCGTTGGCGGAGATTGTGAAGCGACCCGTGCTCGAGCCATCTTTTGTGGGAACGCCAGATGACGGACAGATCGCGCAACGGAGGACGGAGACAATGGCCGCGTTGGCGCAATTGAAGCAGATTCCGGCATTGCAGTCGTTGGCGCAGGGTTTTTTGCAGGCTGCGTCGCGCACGGACGTCGATTTGGACGAAGTGGTGGAGGCGATTGGCAAAGATCCGGCACTGTGTGTGCGTGTGTCGCGGATGGCGAATTCGGCGGCGATCGGTCCGGAGAAGCACATTGATGATTTAACCCATGCGGTGCAGATGCTGGGGCTGATTCGCGTGCGCTCGCTGGCGCGGGCGCTTTACACCTTGCGCGACTCGCGCTCCATCGCGCCGGGGTTTGATTGGCGGCATTTGTGGGTGCACGCGTTGGCGACGGCGACGTTGGCCGAAGAATTGGAACGACGACTCGGGTTGCCGAGCGATCCGTTGCTCTATTTGTCGGCGTTATTGCACGACGTCGGTAAGATCGTGTTGTCCGTAGGCTGTCCGGATGATTACGCTTCGGTGATGGTGGCGGCGTGGAATCGGACGTGGTCGTTGGACGATTTGGAGCGGATGCAACTCGGTATGTCGCATCGCGAGGCGGGTGAATACTATCTGGAGCGCAGTGGGTTGCCTGCGGTCGTGGTGAGTTGTGCGTTGCACCATCACGAACCGGCCCGCGCCCCCGAGGAACATCGCCAGCAAGTCGCCATTGTGGCGTTGGCTAATTTCCTGAGCAAAGCTTACGGCCTGGGTTTCAGTGGCTCGACACTTGGGCTGGATGGACAAGACGATTTTGTCGAACTCACCGTATGGACCGTATTGGAGGAATCGACGGGCCGTAAATTCGACCGCGAGGGTATCGAAACAGAAATGCAAGCCGTGATTCCGGAGATCAAAGTGGAACTGCGCGGATTGAAAGAGACGGCGGCGTAGAACTCGGTGCAACTTCTTCGCGGAAGTGGTGTTTTGGGGAGCATGAAGACTTTCGTCAAAATTCTCCTGCTCGCGGCGCTCGTGGTGATTGCGATCAAGTTGAGCCCGCTATTCTTCGTGGCGCTGATGGCCGGACTCCTGGCCGCCGTCGTGCTCGGGTCGGTGGGTTTGTCGATCGTGGCCGTGCTGGTGGCGATCTTGCTTGGACTCGCCGTGGCGCTCGCGCCGATTTGGATTCCCGTCCTGCTGATCATCGGCCTGATTAATCTCTTCCGCAGCAACCGGAGTGCGCCGCCCGTGCCGCCCGTTGCGGCTTGAGAGCAAAGAAAAGCGGCGGCCCGTGCAGGACCGCCGCTTGGGATATGGCCAGAAGAATGATTTAGCCGATCAACTCGGCGACGAAGGCGCGCTCTTCCACGAGCTCCTTGTTGGTCGCGGCGAGTTTGGACTGCGCAAAGGCATCCATCGCGTAACCGGTGATGACTTCGTAGGCACCCGGCGTCGTGGTGCGAACCGGCATGCCGGCCCAGACGTTGGCGTCGAATCCGTAGGCACCGTTGGATTTCACGGCGATGGAGTGGATCGCGCCCGGCGTCATGAGATCGCGGACGTGGTCCACGAGAGCATTAGCGGCAGAAGCGGCCGAGGAGGCGCCGCGAGCAGCGATGATCGCCGCGCCGCGCTTACCGACGGTTTCGCAGAATGGTCCCTGTAACCACGCGGAGTCGGTGATGGCATCCGGCGCGGCCTTGCCGTCGATGGTGGCGTGAGCAAACGCGGGGAACATCGACGGGCTGTGGTTGCCGTAGATGAAAATGTCTTTGACGGCGGTGAGATCGACACCGGCTTTCTTGGCGAGTTGGGTTTGCGCGCGATTTTGGTCGAGGCGCACCATCGCGGTGAAACGGTCGGACGGCAGGCGCTTCGCTTGAGACGCGGCGATCATGCAATTGGTGTTGGCCGGATTGCCCACGACGGCGATGCGCGCGTCATCCGCGGCGACCGCGTCGATGATCTTGCCCTGGCCGATGAAGATGCGGCCGTTGTCCTTGAGCAGATCGGCGCGCTCCATGCCCGGACCGCGCGGCTTGGCGCCGATGAGCAGGCACCAGTTGGCGTCCTTGAAACCGACATGGGCGTCGTCAGTCATCACGATGCCCTTGAGCAACGGGAACGCGCAGTCATCGAGTTCCATCGCCACGCCTTCGAGTGCCTTCATGGCTTTCTCGATCGGCGCCTCGATCAATTGCAAGATCACCGGCTGGTCGGGGCCAAACATGGCGCCAGAGGCGATGCGGAAGAGAAGAGCGTAACCGATCTGGCCAGCGGCGCCGGTCACTGCAACACGAAGAGGTGCTTTCATAGGGTAGGCCGAGCTAATCAAGCTCCGGCGGAAGCGCACGACGGAATTTCTCCGAGCCGTCCTTTTTAGCGCATTAAATGCCCCAGATTAACGCGAACCGTGGTCCTCTGGAATTTGGGCAAAGAAAAGGCGGGCCGCCTACCCCTAAGCGGCCCGCCATTGCTTTCTTAGTTACCCCAAAACTCCCGCTAGGCGGGAGAAGCGAAAAGTTAGATTGCACAATAGGTAGGTTGTTCCGAAGTTTCGTCAACTCCGTCGACTTTTCCTGATAACCAACTCTTGTGTCAGTCGTGCAAAGCCTCGAATAACGCCCTGTTGTGATGCCTGCTTTAGTGTTTACAATTAACGAGTTGCGTAACTCATCAGCCGTGTTGCGAATTAGCGGCCCTGATGCTAATACCTTCCTTAACGGCCAATTCACCCAGGAATTAAGAATTATTTCCGGCCAATTTGCCTACGGACTTTGGCTGAATCAGAAAGGAAAAGTGCTCGCGGATAGCTTTGTGTTGCGGGTGGGGGACAACGAAAGCCTCGTTTTCAGTCCACGCGCGGGCAGCGCAGCTCTGCGGGAACGCATTGAGGCTTACTTAATTGCAGACGAAGTCGACGTGGTCGACGAAACCGATCGCTGGGTGGCCCTAGGAGTCTTCGGCGAAGGTGTGGCGGCGGCCGTCACCAAACTCGGCGTGCCCATTATTCCGGCGCGCGGATACTTCGCGTCGGTGGACGGGGCTCATTTATTCGCCGGACGTTTCACGCGCGCGGAAAATTTCTGGTGGTTGGCTCCGCGAGACTCGCTCGTTGTGTGGCAACAGAAACTTGTCGCTAGTGGCGCGCACGAAATTTCCTTCGCCGCCGCCGAAGTCGCGCGGCTCCGTGACGCGATTCCGGCAGTGCCCGACGACATCGGCGCGGGAGATTTGCCGGCGGAAGGCGGACTCGATGCGGCAGCGATTTCCTACACGAAGGGCTGTTACCTCGGTCAAGAGGTGGTGGCGCGTTTGAAAAATCTCGGTCAAGTGCGCCGCCGCTTGCACTTGCTGCGCGGAACCGGCGAGCCACCCGAGCCACGCACCGCCCTGTATCAAGGCGAGCAACGCGTCGGCGAATTGCGCAGCGTAGCGGCGACACCAGAGGGATTCCTCGCTTTGGCGATGCTCTCGCTCGTCACGTTCGACGCCGCGCGCGGTCTGAGTTTGCAAGCGCAACAACCGCTGCGCGCACACGTTGTTCCGCATGGATGAGCTGACGCAACTCACGCTACTGTGTGAACGCTTCGGGGCACCGACACGCGCGCAGGCCGAAGTGATGGCGCGACAACTCATCAAGCGCGCGGATCAACTCGTCGTGGCGCGCAACCTCACGCGCGAAGCGGCGTTGCAGCATTTGCTTTCTGTCCTCACGCACGCACGTCGCGGTGAAGTGCTGCCGGGTTTTACGCCGCCGCCGTCAAAATAGAAAACGCACGCTGTCGAAGTAGCCATCGACCCACGGCTGCAGCACGAAGAAATAGAGCAACGCCCCCGCGCCCAACATCGGCCCGAAACTGATGTGCACACCGAAGCCGACGCGTTCCACCAGTTGACCCTCGGGCGTCTCCAGTCGTGCGCCCGGCGCCGCGCGGCCGAATAGCTTTTGAAAAAGCGCCGCGATCATGAACCAAACGCAGCCGATGATCGCACCGCCGAACATCGCAAACACCGCACCCTGCCAGCCGACGAAGGCCCCGAGTGCGCCGAGAAATTTTACGTCGCCGAACCCCATCGCTTCCTTGCGCAAAATCGCTTCCGCCACCAACGCGATCCACAGCACCACGCCCGAACCGACCAACACGCCGAGCACGGCGTCTAATCCTGAACGCAGACTCGCGATAAAAAATACTTCGTGCGCGTGGTCGTGCAACGCCGGCAACAGGAGCGACACTCCGACCCCGACCACCGCGCCTCCAATCGTGATCGAATCGGGAATGATCATGTGGTCGAGATCGATAAACGTCGCGCCGAGCACGAGGAAAACGAGCACCATGCCGGCGACCGCTTTTTCAGCGGGAAACAACAACCAGCACGCGAGAAACAATAACGCCGTGACCAACTCGATCACCGGATAACGCGCGCTGAAGGCCCGCCCGCAGCACCGCGCCCGGCCGCGCAGCAGCAGCCAACTCAGGACAGGAATGTTGTCGTGCCATTTCACCGGTTGGCCGCAGGCGCAATGCGAGCCGGGCCGCACGATCGATTCACCTTTCGGCAGGCGATAAATACAGACGTTGAGAAAACTTCCGACGCAGGCGCCGAACAGCCATACGCAGACGGGAAAAAACCACGGGTAAGCTGCGGCAACTTCTTGGGCGGCGGCGATCACGGTGATTTGGCGGCGAGCGAGGCGCGCGCGATTTGAGCCATGGTTGCCACCGGCACCGCGCGGCCCGTCCACAGCGCGAGCGAGCGCGCGCCTTGGTGCACGAGCATCGAGAGCCCGTTGGCGTTGGCGATGCCGAGTTCGGTCGCTTGGCGCAGCAACGCGGTGACCGGCGGATTGTAGATCATGTCGTAAACGTGGGCCGGCCGCGGCACGCGGCGCAGATCCAACGGCGCGGGATCGTCCGGTTTCAAGCCGAGGCTCGTCGCATTGATCACGAGCGCGCCAGTGGGCAGATCAGTCGGGATTTCCCCCCCGGCGCAACCGCGCAACGGCACGCCGTGCGCGCGGGCGGAAAGCTGGGCGATCAACGGATCGAGTCGCTCGCGACTGCGATTAAAAATCCATAATGAACGCACTCCGTGCGCGAGACACTGCGCCGCCGCCGCGCGGGCGGCACCACCGGCGCCAAGCAAAATGACATCGCAGCCCGGCAGGGTGACTTGCAGGTCGGTTTGCAGCGCATCGGCGAGTCCGCCGCCGTCGGTGTTTGAGGCGCGCCAGCCGGTAGGGGTGCGCATGAGGGTGTTGCCCGCGCTCGCGGCCCGCGTGAAATCATCGGCAGCCTCGACGTGTTGCAACACGGCTTCCTTGTGCGGCACGGTGATATTTACGCCGATAAATCCCTTGGTGTGCAACAGCGTGAGCGCACGCGCGAGGTCGGCAGGGCCGACGGAAAATTTCTGGTAACGCCAGTGCTCGTAGCGCCTATCGTCTTTCGCGAGCACGGAGAGTGCTGCATTGTGCATCGCGGGGCTGAGCGAGTGCGAAACCGGATAACCGAGCAGGCCGAGTCCCACGGTGTCGCTCGGCCATGCGGCGAGTTCGTTGAGAGCTGAAAGGGAGTCGGGGCCGGACATGGCGAAGCACGCGGCGGCGCTCAGGAACCGGCGTGCCAGTCGTAGGCCGCGTCGAAATCATTCACGAAACTGCTGAACAGCTTCGCGTTGGCGTGATCCTCTGCCGCGAGGAAATGCCGCGCGAGATTCCGGCAGGCGCGACACAGCACTTCGCGCACGGGCGTCGGCGCGAGGTCGGCGAGTTGTGGCGTGTGACCGAGCGAGCGAAGGCGTTCGAACACATCTTCGGGCGCAAGAAACATCCCGGCATTGAACGGATCGATGAAGAACGGCCCCAGCGGCCCGTAGCCGCCGACCAAAAAATGTCCGGGCACGCCGACCGGTTCGAGTTCCACGCCGATCCGCTCGGCGACGAAGAGATACACCAGCGAAAGCGAAATCGGAATACCGACGCGGCGCCGCAACACTTGATCGAGCGCGCTGTTCTGCGGGTCGGCATAATCCTCGTGGTTGCCGCGCAGACCGTATTCGTCGAACAACACGCGATTCAACACCGCGCATTGCTCCTTCAACGACACCGTCTTGGTCATTAGTTTGCGCGCGCGGGTGGCAAATGCGTCGAGTTGGGTGCAGACGGCGGCGACGTCGAGCCGGGGGTTGAGCGTGCGACCGAGCAGCAGTGCACCGGTTTCCAGTTCGTAGTTTTGCGATTGGATGAAGCCGCGAAACTCCGCCACCGGATCGCTGAAGCGCAACTCGCGTTGAAACCACACGGCGCTTGTCGCAATCGTCGGATCCTCGCTCTGGGCGGCCTCCTGGAGGACGGCGCGGCCCGCTTCGCCGAGGCGCGTGAAGTGGGCGAGCAACGCGTGGCGCACCGGCGGCGACACATCATCGATCAACGCCAGCAGCGCGGATTTTTCGGCGGTCGTAAGTTGCGGGGCTTCCATGCGATTGAGGGAAGTCGAATCGACTGCCGTGGCAACGCGGAATCGGTTGCACCGCTGCCGGAATGAGTCAGGCGCGCGACCCGAACAACGCTGTGCCGACGCGAATCAACGTGCTGCCTTCGGCAATCGCTTCGGCGAAATCGCCCGTCATGCCCATGGAAAGTTCGCGCAGCGGCACGCCAAAGGCCGGCGCGAGGCGCTCGCGGAGTTCGCGCAGATTGGTGAATGTGCGGCGGGCAAGATCGCTGGTTTCGCCGGGGGTTGCGCCGAGCGGTGCGATGGCCATGAGTCCGTCCACGCGCAACGACGCCTGGCCCAGCGCACACTCCAGCATCGCATCGGCGTCAGTCAGTTCTGCCCCGAACTTGGCGGGATCGTGGCCCGAGTTGAACTGGAGGAGAACGGGCAGCGTGCGACCGAGTTCAGCGGCGGCGCGGTTGAGGCGTTCGAGGAGCTTGGTGCTATCCACCGATTGGATGCGATCGAAGTGCGTCGCGGCGAGCTTGGCTTTGTTGGATTGCAGATGGCCGATCAATTCCCAACGCAACGGCGCGGTAACCGCTGGACGTTTCTCCATCACTTCCTGCACGCGATTTTCACCGACTGCACCCAAACCGTAGCGCGCTACATAAGCAGCGGCAGCGGCCGGCTGGGTCTTCGTGACAGGCATTAGCACAACTTCAGCGGGGCTGCGCCCCACGGCGGCGCATGCTTTGTCCATCAGCTTGCGCAAGTTATCGGCGCGCTCGCTGAAGGTCTCGAAATCGATAAACATTTATGAGAGGCTCTTTTAGGTTGGATTGCCGATTAGGAATCTTTATACCGATCTTCGAAAAGCGACGCTATGCAAATCGAAAACTTTAAGATTTTTGCGGATTTGGTGGAAACGAAGAGCTTCTCCAAGGCCGCAAAGTTGAACGGGATCACGCAGTCTGCTGTCAGCCAGCAGGCGCGCTCAATGGAGCGCAACTTCAAGACGCTGATGATCGACCGTTCGCAAAAGCAGTTCAATCTCACGCGCGAAGGCCAACGCATCTACGATGCGGCCAAGGAGATCCTGCACGTTTACGAGAAGCTGCAGAGCGAGTTGCAGGAGATGAAGAAGGTCATCAGCGGCACAATCCGCATCTCGACGATTTACTCGATCGGCCTGCACGAGCTGCCGCTTTACATCAAGAAATTCCTGCACGACTACCCGTCGGTCAACGTGCGTATCGAGTATCGTCGGTCGAATCTCGTTTACGAAGACATCCTGCACAACTCCGTCGATTTCGGCCTCGTAGCCTTCCCGCAGAAATTGCGGCAGATTGAAAACATCGCGTTCCGCAACGACCGCCTCGTGCTCATCACGCATCCGAATCACGCCTTGGCCAAGTGCGCGGAGGTCGAGCTCAAGACGCTCGCGGGCCAGAAATTTATTGGCTTCGATCCGGATATTCCGACGCGCAAGGCCGTCGATCAGATTTTCCGCGACAACAAACTCGAAATCACTCCAGTGATGGAATTCGACAACATCGAGACGGTGAAACGTGCGGTCGAGATCGACCATGGCATCGCCATCGTGCCGCAAGCGACCGTGTTGCAAGAAATGCGTCAGGGCACGCTCGTCGCGGTGCCGTTCAAGAGCAAGGAGTTCACGCGGCCACTCGCGATACTGCATCGCAAAGGTCGCGTGTTGACCCCGGCGATGAAGAAATTCGTTGAAACCTTGACGACGGAAGCCAACCAATCGCCACAGCACTAAGTGCTGCGCGTGGAAATTTTGGGGAACAAAGCCACCGATTCGTCCCTCTGGTATTATATGAGCAAATATTCTCTACGTGCGCTGAGCGGCGCGACTCTCGCCAGCGTCTTGGTCTGCACGGCGGCGTGCAGCAAGCAAGCCGAGCCGACGGCGACGTCTGCGGCTCCGAAACCGGAGAGCGCGGCGGTGGCGGCGAGCACGTTACCGGTCGTGGGTGATGCGCCGGCGTTCACGTTGAAGGACCTCGAAGGGCGCGACGTGAGCTCGGATAGTTTTAAGGGTAAAGTGGTCGTCGTGGATTTCTGGGCGACTTGGTGCGGACCGTGCGTGGAAGAAATCCCCGGTTACGTCGCGTTGCAGGAACGTTACGGCAAGAACGGCTTGGTGATCGTCGGCATCTCGCTCGACCGGCGCGGCGCGGAGCACGTGAAGAAATTTACGGTGAAGCACGGAATGAATTACGTCGTGGTAATGGGCGACGACGCCGTGGGTGAAGCGTTCGGTGGCATCGCGGCCATTCCGACCACCATCCTGATCGATCGGCAGGGCAAAATCCGGCACAAGAAAGTCGGCTCGATGCACCACGACGAATACGAAAAACTCCTCCGCCCGCTCCTTTAAGCGCGCGGGGCTATTTTGGGATTGAGGCCGGACCGGGGTGTCCGGCCTTCTCTTTACCCGTGAATCTGCCGCTGCCTCTTTTCATTCCGTTAGCGTGCGCGGTATTTTACGTGCTGGCGGCGCTGACGTTGAAACGCGCGGGCCTCGCCTATGGTGTTGGCGTGTGGCGCACCAATTTCGTCGCGAACTGGACGCTCTTCCTTGTGTTCGTGCCGTGGTGGTTCTGGCAAGGCGGCACGGTGCACCCGCTCGGCGATTATTGGCAACCGGCGGTGGCGGGACTTTGTTTTCTCGGCGGGCAAGCCTTCGTCTTTCTCGCGCTCAACGTCGGCGATGTGTCCATCACCACGCCGGTGATGGGTTCGAAGGTGATTATGGTCGCGCTGATCAGCAGCGTGCTGCGCGTCGGCGAAGTGCCCTTGGCGTGGTGGATTGGCGCGACATTGAGCGCGTTGGCTATCGTGCTGTTGCACGCTGGAGAACGCAAAGGCGCGCACCGGCGCGTCGGGCAGACGGTCTTGCTCGCGGGGATGAGTGCGGCGTCCTTCAGTCTCGGCGACGTGTTGTTGCAAAAGTGGGTGCCGACGTGGGGCGCGGGAAATTTTTTCCCGCCGATGTTTTTGCTGGTGGGCGTCTACTCGTTCGCGTTCGTGCCGTTTTTTAGCGGCACATTGCGCGCGCTGCCCGCGCAGGGCTGGCGCTGGCTGGGCGTCGGTTCGTTGCTGATGGCGATCAACACGGCGGGTATCGTGCTCACAATCGGCATCTGGGGCGACGCCACGGCGGTGAACATCGTCTATAGTGCGCGCGGGTTGTTCAGTGTCGTGTTCGTCTGGTCCATCGGCCACTGGTTCGCCAGCACGGAGCAGCATCTCGAACGGCGCGTGATGAAATTCCGTCTGGCCGGCGCGGCGTTGATGGTCGTAGCAATCGGGCTCGTCTTGTTCAACTGAGGGCCGCGAACGGTCGCGCAAAACTCACGGCTCGAGCTGTGCCAGTGCTTCACGGGCGCGGTGCTTGGCTGGCTCGTCGTGTTTGCCGCGACTGGGCATGGGCAAGCCTTGCTCCCACGCGGCGCGGGCGCGCGCTCGTTGTCCGTCCGCAGCGTAGGCGAATCCGAGTTCGAGGTGGTGGTTGAGTTCCTGCGGTTCGAGTGCGACCGCCTTTTCGAGATGCGCGACGGCTTGCGCGGTGCTGGCCGCCGGCAAGCCGCCATAGATCAAGCGAACCAACCACCGCGCCGGCATCCCGAGACCGGCAACTTCGTAGTGCCAACGTCCGAGCACGTGATGCGCCCACGCGTAGCCGGGATCGAGCGCGAGGGCACGTTCGGCTTCCTCCTTCACGAGGCGGGAATACCGGACCTTGGTGCGCGTGTCGCTGTAGAGCGCGAGCTTGCCGTGGGAGATTGCAAGCGAGAGCACGTTGACGGGGTCGCTCGGCTGCAACGCCACCGCGCGCAACGAGTAGTCGAGCGCGCGTTGCGCGTAGTCTCGTTTCGCTGAATCGTCCGGCTGATCCACCACGAGATCGGAATACTGGCGCGCGATTTTTTGCAGGACGAAGGGATCATCCGGTGCCGCCTCTGCAAGTCGCAGCAGGAGGGCCAGCGCACCTTGCGAATCAAGGCGTGCTTCCGCCGCGAGGGCTTCCTCCATGCTCGCGACAGCGGCCGCCGCACTGCCGCACAGCAGCAAACCGGCGAGCCATCGGGCCAACCTGCACCGGGCGAATCCGAATGGGACGGGGGGCGAGGAACGCATGTCAGAGTGCCGGTTTGCGGAACAGATAATGACTGACATGCCATTCAACGCCGTCGTGAAACCTCCAGAGCTCCGCGCACGAGAGATAAAACACGCGCCAGTAGCACCACCACTTGAGCGCGTGTTGGGTGCCGTAGGTTGCGGCGAAAAGCGGCATGATCTCGGCGCGGTGCGCATCCATGTTTTGCAACCAGTGCTCCGCCGTCTGCGCGTAGTGGCGGCCGTTGACTTTCCACTCTTCGACGAGACGCAAATCGTCCTGGAACTGCGGAAAGAGTCCGTGCGCGGGCATCATGCCGCCGGTGAAGAAAAACTTGCTCATCCAATCGGAGTCATCGCGCACTTCGAAGTGATAGGCCAGTTGCGCGTGAGTGAAGACGTGCGCGAAGAACAGACCGTCGGGTTTGAGCCAGCGCGCGATATTCCCCATCAAGCGCGGCCAGTTTTTCATGTGCTCGAACATCTCGACGGAGACGACGCGGTCGAAGCCGCGGGCGGCGATGTCGAACTCGTTCATGTCGCACGTGATGATTTCGAGGTTGGTCAGGCCACGGCGCGTCGCTTCTGCGAGGATGTGCGCGCGTTGCGTGCGCGAATGGGAGACGCCGGTGATGTGCGCACGCGGATATTTAGCCGCGACCCACAGCGTCAACGATCCCCAGCCACAGCCGAGTTCGAGAATCTTCTGTCCGTTGGCGAACTGCGCGCGCTTGCACGTCAGCGCGAGCATCTGTTCCTCGGCTTCCGCGAGTGATTCGTTGCCCTGCGGATAATAGGCGGAGGAATACTTCAGCCGCGGCCCGAGACAGTATTGGTAGAATGCGGTCGGCACTTCGTAGTGCTGTTCCTTCGACTCCGTAGTGTTGACGGCGATCGGGCGAAGGCGGAGGTCAGCGGCGAAGGCGGCGACCTGTTGCGCGGGGTTCGGGTGCGCGATCTCGACGAGGCGTTGACGGAGCAGGCGCCGGATGCCGAAACGAAGCAGCCAGTTGGGCAGCAAATCACGGGAGAGCAGGGCATCAATCATGGGACAAATTGGATGGAGCGGACGGAAGTGAGGCGGCGCGGCGGGGGAACCACGGCACGAACGCCCTCGTCGTTTGCTGGTAGCGCCGGTAGGCGTCGCCTTTCGAGCGCACGGCTTGTTCCTCGGTGAGCGGAATGCCGGTCACGCGCAGCAACAGATAAAGAATCGACGCCGGCGCGATGACCGCGGTCCAACCCCACGGCGAGGCACACGCGAAAACGAAAAAGCCGACCCACACGAGCCACTCGAAAAAATAATTCGGATGACGGCTGTAGCGCCACAGGCCCACGGCGCACACTTGGCCGCGGTTGGCCGCGTTGCGTTTGAAGGACGCGAGTTGCCGGTCGGCCAATGCTTCGCCACTGAGCGCGATGAGCCAAAGTGCGGCCCCGACCCACTCGAGCCAATGCATTTGCGGCGCGGGATTCAGCGCCGGCCACAGAAACGGCAACGAGAGCAAGACGACCGAGAGCGCTTGCAGTTGGAAAAAACCGAACATCTTCGGCGCGAAGTTGCCGGCCCAGTCGCGGCGCAATTGCACGTAGCGGCCGTCCTCGACCGGATGGTGTCCGGCCACCCGGCGCAACAAGTGCGTGCCGAGACGCAGACTCCAC
Organism: Candidatus Didemnitutus sp.; assembly: GCA_030681265.1. GTDB lineage: Bacteria > Verrucomicrobiota > Verrucomicrobiia > Opitutales > Opitutaceae > Didemnitutus. The sequence goes on from JAUXXD010000220.1 coordinate 31,979, forward strand.
GCCGCCGCGAGTCCCGCAATCAAGGCCCGGCGCCACGGCCAACCTTGCCCTACCAACGCGTAGAAAATCGCGACACCGGCAAACGCGTAGGACCATGCGACGTCGACCACGCCGTAGTTATCCACGCGGCGCGCCCAGAAGTAGAGCCCGGCGAAGGCGAGTCCGAGCGCGATCAAGGCGGTGAGCAGAAAGACAAGGACAGTCATGGTAAATCAGGGGTTGGTGCGGCGCGCCGCTGCGAGGCGACGCAACAACGGGCGGGCGGTGAAGTAAGTTGCTCCCACCAGCAACGGCACCGTGAGCAACCAGGCGGTGAAGGCGTGCAGCCCCATCAGGCCGAAGCGCGACCAAAACTCACGCTGCGACGTCAGAAACACCTGCGTAACCTCGGCGGGATCGAACGTCGCGGCCGCCGCGCCGTAGAGCTGTTCGCCGAATTTCAGATAGACGACGATCATCGCCAATTGCGCGGGCCACAGCAGTTGGTTGACGAGATGGATGAGCGGCTGGTTGAGCTTCAGCGCGAGCGCGACGACGAAACAGAGCGCCGTGGTGAAGCCGAGAAAGGGAAACAGTCCGCACGCCACGCCGAGTCCGAGCGTGAGCGCGATTTGATCGGGCGAAATGCCCTGCTTGAGCTGCGCGACAATCGGCTGGCGCACGCGGCGTTGCCAGAATGTCGGGGAAACTGGAGCAGCGTCGGTCACGCCAGCCAATAGACGGCCACCGAGAGACCGGTCAGCAGGCTCGGCAGGAACAGATGGCCGGGGTTGCGCCGCGTGAAGACGTCGGTGAGCGGACCGGTCGTGGGCACGGCGAAAAGCTCGCGCAGCATGAAGGCCGCGATGGCGAAGTTGCCGAGCAACATCAGCGCGATGAACCACAGTGCGCGCGCGAGCATGGTGCCTTCCTTCCACGCGACCCAGACGAAGAACGCCAGGAAGGCGAAGTAGGCGTCGAAGAGCGTGGCGATGACCCACGGATCGCGAATCGTCGCGCTGCGGGCGAAATCACCGAGCGATTGCTGCAGCGAGGCGGTGCCGGTGGCCCAGAGCATGGCCGCGATGATGGCGATAAAGAGGAAGCGCAGAAAAAGAACCATGGCGGAAATCAGAAGTTAAGGTTGTTGGGGCGGGTGTGAACGGTTTGCACCACCGAGATATTGCGCAGCGCGAAGGCCGCTTCGCAGTAGCAAAGGTAGTAATGCCATTTGCGCACGAAACGTTCGTCGAAGCCGAGCGCGCGCACGGCGTCGAGTTTGGCATGAAAACCGTCGCGCCACAACCGCAGCGTGCGCGCGTAGTCGCGGCCCATGTCCTCCAGTTGGTGCAACAGGAAGTCACCTTCGGCGGTGAGGCAGTGATTCAGGCGATTGACCGACAGCAGCAGCGAGCCCGGGAAAATGTGCTTTTGGATAAAATCCACCCCGCGCCGGAACTGCGGATAACGCGCGTCGGGGCAGGTGATGAATTGGAGTGCCATCAGACCGTCGCGCTTGAGCAGGCGATGGCAGGCGGCGGCGAATTGCGGCAGGTAATCGTGGCCGACGGCTTCCAGCATCTCGATGGAAACGATCTTGTCGTAGTGCCCCGTGATATCGCGGTAGTCCTGTCGGCGCACTTCGATGCGGTCGCTCAAGCCCGCCGCGGCGACGCGACGCACGGCGTAGTCGTGTTGTTGTTGGGAGAGCGTGACGGTGGTGATGCGGCAGCCATAGTGCTGCGCGGCGTGCACGCACCAACCGCCCCAACCGGTGCCGATTTCGAGCACGTGGTCAGTGGATTGCAGGCGGAGTTTGCGGCAGAGCGCGTCGTTCTTGGTGATTTGCGCTTCGAGCAAAGTTGCGTCGTCGCGTTCCCAGCGCGCGGCCGAATACATCATCGAGGGATCGAGCCAGAGGGAGAAAAAATCGTTCGAGAGATCGTAATGCTCTGCGATGTTGCGCCGGGCGATGCGGCGGGAATTGGGGCGCAGGCGGTGGCGGAGTCGGTTGGCGGCGCGCAGCAGATTGAGGACGAGCGAGCGGGCGCGGCGCGAGCCGGAGAGCGTGGGCGCGCTGTCGTGGTTGAGCACAAACCAGCCGATGACGGCGGTGAGATCGGGCGTGTCCCAATCCCCGGCGAGGTAGGCTTCCGCGAAACCGATGTCACCTTGCAGAACGCATTTTTTGAAGAACTCCATCCGATGCACGCGCACCACGGCGGCGGCAGCGACGCCCGGCGCGAGTGGTGCGGTGGATTCGTTGTCGGCACCGAATTGTTGGATGGCACCGCCGGGCAATTCGACGCGCAGGCGGCCGCGGTTCATCGCGCCGAACGAAGCCAGCACGGCGCGCGCATAAAAGGAGGGCGAGGAAGTGGAGGTTGGAGGGAGTGAAATTGCGCGAACGGGCGCCGATGAACTCATAACTTACGGGAAGGGGTGAGGGACCGGTGTGGGCGATAAAGATCGCGCTGCCGGTCGGCGCGCGCGGCCTTGGCAAACCAAGGGAGTCGCTTCCACCACAATTGCAAGGCGTGCCAGTGAATCAAAAACACGACGCGCAGGGTGATGAAGGGATACTTGACGGTGAACCACGCGAGGCGCGCGTCGGTGAGCGGATGCTGTGCGCCGGTCAGGACGCTGGTGAGCGTGCGCGCGTCGCCGATATAGTCGTCGATTTGCACCGCCAACCGGTCCGTCAGCGGACGCAGCATGAAAGCGAAGGACACATCGACATCTGAGAACGGGGAAACGTAGAATTCCTTCGGCATGCGACAGCGGAAGCGTCCATCCGCCGCGGGGCGTCCAACGAAATACGGTTTCACTTCGCGAAAGGTGTTGGTGACTTCCGCCACCGCCGCGATGGGCTGGCCGCGGCAGTCGTAGCAGAAGTAGAACGACACGGGATTGAACAAGTAGCCGAGCACGCGCGGCAAGGTGACGAGGACGATCTTGCCGCCAGTGAGATCGACCTCATGCGCGGCGAGGAAGGCCACGACGCGCGCTTTCAACGTTTGGCCATCGGCGGCGGGCGCGGGTCGGGCGGCGGGCGTGGCGTTGTGCACCGCTTCGTGCGTCGGGAAAAAATCAGCGTCCCGGAACGAGTAGAGATTGCGCTGGCCGACCGAGAAGAGGCGCAGGCGTTGGTGAAGCGCGTCGAGCTCGTCGAGATCGATGGCGAAGAAAAAAACGCGATAAAGAAAACGGTTAACCCGCGGCGAAAACCGGTGGTGCAGAATGTGGCACTCGTAGAGGCTGGAAGTCATGGCGCGTGCGCGCGTGCGGAGACGCGCGCCGAGACGAGGAGCATGACTAGGATTATCAAAAACGCGAACCAGCGTGCCTAATTTTTCTCAGGTGCGGTCCACGGATCGCGACCGAGGAGTTGGCGCGCAAGATTCACGGCGGAAAGAAAGCCGTCCTCGTGGAAGCCGTAACGTGTCCACGCGCCGCAGAAATACGTTTCGGTGCCGCCGGCGGCGGCGCCGTTGAGCGCGGGAATCTCCGTCTGCGCGCGCACGGCACCGAGGGTGAACAACGGATGTTCGTAGGCGATGGTGCGGAGCAATTTTGCCGGATCGACGCGGTCGGCGCCGTTGATCGAGACGAAATAATTCTCGCGCTCCGAGACACCTTGCAGGCGATTCATCCAGTAGTTCGTCATCGGTTGCACCGCGCCGTTGGCGTCGCGGGCGATGGAGTAGTTCCACGCGGACCACGCCAGTTTCGTGCGCGGCATGATCGAGGCGTCGGTGTGCAGCGTCGCGGTGTTGGGTTGGTAACGGAACTCGCGCAACAGGCGGGTTTCGTCGGTGGTGGCGTCGCCGAGAAGCGCGAGCGAGGTGTGGCCGTGCGTGGCGAAGATAAGTTTATCGAAGCGCGAGGTGGCCCCGTCGCGCGTCGTCACGAATACGCCGTCGGGGGAGCGGCGCACGGCGGTGACGCCGCGACCGCGTTGGATGCGTTCGCGCCACGGAGCCGTGAGGCGTTGCACGTATTGTTCGGCGCCGCCGTCGACCGTCCACCACTGGTGTTGGGTGGAGAGGCCGAGAAAGCCGTGGTTGTGGAAAAACCGCAGCAGCGTGCGCGCGGGAAAGAGCCGCATTTGCGCGGGCGGCGTGGACCACACGGCGCTGCTCATGGGCACGAGGTAGAGGTCGAGGAAATCGCTGCCGTAGCCACGGCGCTGCACGTAGTCGGCGAGCGTGAGGTCGGCCCAGTGCGGGTCGTCGAGGGCGGCGAGCGCGTCGCGGTTGAAGCGGTCGATTTGCCGCAACATCCGGTAGAAGGACGGCCGCAGGAGGTTGCGGCGCTGGCAAAACAGGTGGTTGAGCGACGAGCCGCCGAACTCGAGTCCCGTATCCTCGTGGCGCACGCTGAAGGACATGTCGGTTTTCTTCACCGGCACCGCCAGCGCGGAGAAAAGCCGCGTGAGTTGCGGGTAGGTCTCGTAGTTGAAGACCATGAAGCCGGTGTCGATCGGCACGGGCCGGGCGGTGTCGCGCTCGGGCACGGTGACGGTGTGCGTGTGGCCACCGATGCGGTTGTCCTCTTCAAACACCGTCAGGTCGAACTCGTGGTGCAGAAAATGCGCGCAGCCAAGACCGGAGATACCGGAACCGATGATGGCGAGCGTGGGACGGGACACGAGAGGATGAATGGGCGCCTAACGCACCAGACCGACCGGAGTGATTCGCATTGGCGGAATCGTCGGGCGGCGGATTAATTTGAATCCGTGGAGGCGGGCGGTTGCTCGGCCAGTTCGGAGACGTCCTTGTGGATGACGGGACCGTCAGCTTTCTTGATCTGTGCGGCGACTTCGGGGGAGTTGACCGTGGCGAGGGCGATGGCGGCGGCAGTGGGGAGCACGCGCTTTAGCGTGTTGATTTCGTCCTGCACGGAGGAGAGCGTCATGCGGTGGATGGTGTCCTTGTGCGCGGCGATTTCGGCTTCGCGATAGATGGACGGCGGCACGGGTTTGAAGCCCCCGATGAAGCCGGTCCAGGAAAGGAGTTTCAGGCCGTAGTAAGTCGGGTCGATTTCCCACCAATAGAAACCGTTGCGCGTGGCGGATTGGTAGCGGTGGTGGTTGTTGTGCCAGCCTTCGCCGAGTGTGATGAGCGCGAGAATAAAACTGTTGCGCGAATCGTCCTCGGTTTGAAACCGGCGGCGGCCCATGAGGTGGGCGAGGGAATTGATGCAGGAGGTGCCGTGGAAGAGTGCCGTGGTGCTGATGAAGAAGCCCCACACGAGGAGTTGGCTGCCGCTGGTGCCGAGGCCGGGCGCGTAGGTTTCGAGCAACGAGCCGAGCCCGAGCAAACCGGCGGCAAACAGCACGGGCACGACGATATCGAAGCGGTTGAGCCAGACGAGTTCGGGGTATTTGGCGAGGTCCTTGATTTTGGAGTAGTCGGTCGGAAAATTACGGCGGCTCGTGATCCAGCCGATGTGCGACCACCAGAAGCCGTGCACGTGCGGCGAATGGGCGTCTTCGGGGTCGTCGGAGTGCAGGTGATGGTGGCGATGGTGATAGGCCCACCAGAGTGCGCCGCGCTGCACGGCGGTGGCACCCCAAACGGCGAGGAGAAACTGGCCGAAGCGCGACGTGCTGTAGGTTTTGTGCGAGAAATAGCGGTGGTAGATGCCCGTGACGGCGAACATGCGCACGACGTAGAGAAAGATGGCCGCTGCGACCGCGAACCAGCTCCAGCCCACCCAAAGCACACCCAGACAGCCGAGATGGAGGATGGCGAAGGGGATGCAGCGGACGAAATTGACGCCATCGGGCCGGGCGCGGGTAACTTCCGGCGGTTCAGAGGTGTAGTCGGAATCGATCCACTGGATGAGTGAAGCGCCGAAGCGAGCGAGGAGGGATTTGGAAGCAGGCACGAGCGATGAAGTAGAAGTGAGCGGGTAACAAAAAGCCCGTCGGCAGAATGTGCAAGTCGGGTTTGTGTCACGGGTGGTCGGCGCACCGCTGGTGCGTAGGCATAAAAAAACCGCCCCAAATAGTGGGGCGGTTGGAATAATATTTTGTGGCGGATCAACCGCTGCGGACCGTCGTGTCAAGAGGGTTGCCGCCCGTGCCCGTGCCCGTGCCGGTGTCCGTGCCCGTGCCGGTGTCCGTGCCTGTGCCTGTGCCGGTGCCGGCGCCGGCGCTGGTGCTGGTGCCGGTGCTCGTGCTCGCGGGAAGAGTGATATTGTTTGTTGCGGCTGCAACCAGCACGGCGGGCTCAGCAACGATCGTCGTCACATTGCTGTTGATCGCCGCCACGGTGGTGGTCGGTGTGGCTGCAATAACTTGAGCATTCGTGGAGACAGTATTGGAGCTGATGGCAATTTGGGCGGCTTGAGCTGGAGCGTTGGTCATGACCACTGGGGTCGCACCAACAGCAGCAGCGGTTGCTACGATGGTTGCGGCAACAAGCGGGTTTGCCTGTATGACAGCTGGATTAGCGGCGGTCGCAGCGGCGACTTGAGCGACTTTGGCGGCCGCGACAGCAGCCGGTGCGGTAACGCCAGCTGCTGTAACTGCGACTTGCGCGGCGTTAGCGGCGGCTTGAGCAATCTGCGCGGCCTTGGCTGGCGTTGCGTTATTAACCAGAGCCTGCAGCGCAACGGTGTCGCCGGTGCGAATAGCTTCGGCAATCACGGCATTATCGTCGGCGGTAAGATCGGACGCTTGGGCAAAGGCGGAAGTGAGGGTAAGCGTGGTCGCGACTGCGAGCGCTGCGAGAAGGCGGAAGTGTTTTTGGAACGATTTCATAGTCAGCATTGGTTCAACGAGAGTTACGATGGACAAAGACGAGAGCGGTTAAAGCAAATTCTTTGCTCAGGGCCAATCCTAAACTGTCAACTATCTGACTCGGTGGCGACGAGCAGAGAGAGGAGGGCGAGGATAATGACGGTGGTGAGCATGGCGAAGGACGCGGCAGCGAGGGTAGGCAGTCGGAATGTTGACGGCGCAGGAGCCGTGCCGATTACCAACTGAACACACACGCGGGCGTGGAAAAGTGGCTGAAAAGATGCAGCCCAGCACTTTCCGCAAGCTAATCCGGCAACTATCAGTGACGTGCGAGACAGGCGGCGTTGCCGCTAATCGCTGAGGTAAAGGTCAAGTTGCTGCCCAACGTAGGCCGGCCGGTCAGGATTATTGATGAAACGGTAGATGACTTGGAGGACGCGCGTATCGACACGTTCGGTGCTGGCGCCGGTTAGGGAACGCTTCGGGACCACAAAAGGTTCGATGCGCACGAATTCGAGGGCAATAGGGTTAGTGGTATCGCCCTTGAGGTAACCGATGGCATTGGCCCCGGGGCGCACGCGGGCGGCGAGTTGTTCGTCGATGTCGGCGCGCACTTGCAAGGTATCGATATCGCCCAGCACGAGCGGCGGCACGGAGGAGAGGACGTTGATGTATTCGCCGACGCGCACGTTGACTTGGAGAATGGTGCCGTCGATTGGGGCGCGCACCACGAGTCGCTGGAGGAGCGTTTGGGTGTGTTGTGCGGAGGCGCGCGCTGCGCGAAGTTGGGCTTCGGCCACGGCGAGGTCGTTGCGGCGGGCGTCGAGGTCGTCGTCGGTCACGACGCCGGACTGATGAAGTGTTTCGACGCGGTTGAGCGGGGTGCGTGCTTTGCGGACGGTGGCTTCGGCGACGGCGAGGGCGGCTTCCTGGGTAAGGAGCGCCGAACGGAGTTCGCGGTCGTCGAGTTCGAGGAGGGATTGGCCAACCCGGACGCGGTCCCAGACGTTGACATGCACTTTCGCCACAAGACCGGCAACGGGCACGCCGAGCAGCGTGTTTTCGCTGTGCGCTTCGACGAGGCCGGAGGCAGCGATGGCGCTTTTGAACGGCTTGGTCGGTGGGGTGACCCTTGGTGGGTGCACCGGTTCGCTGAGGCCGGCGTGGAGGCGGAGCACGAGGTTGGTGGCGAACACGAGACCGGCGAGGGCGAGCCAGAAGGAAATTTTGCGAAAGAGAATCATGGCGGCGGTGGGTTAAAAATTGAGATGTGCGGCGGCGATTTCGGCGGGGGAATGGAGCACGCGGAAAATGCGCCCATCTTCCATGTCGGCCATGCGGTCGGCGAAGTGGTAAATGCGCGGGTCATGCGTCACGACGATCACGGTGCGATTGGGCTGACGGGCGACGTTGCGGAGGAGCTCCATGACTTTGAGACCGTTTTCCGAATCGAGGGCGGAGGTGGGTTCATCGCAGACGACGAGCGGCGGCTCGTGGACGAGGGCGCGGGCGATGGCCACGCGTTGCTGCTGACCGCCGGAAAGTTTGTTGGGCAATTGCGCGGCTTTTTCGGGGATGCCGACTTGCTCCAGCAGAGCGCGGGCGCGCTTTTCGGCTTTGGATGAGCCGACGCCTTGAATCAGCAGAGGAATCGAGACGTTTTCCGCGACGGTGAGCGTGGGGATGAGATTGAATTGCTGAAAAATGAAGCCGAGGTGATTTGACCGGAAGCGCGTGACGGCGCCCGAGCGCATGGTGTGCAACGGGTAGCCAAGGACGTTGATTTCGCCGGCGTCGGCGTGGAGTGTGCCGGCGAGGATGGAGAGCAAGGTCGTTTTGCCGCAACCGGACGGGCCGACCAACATGAGCAACTCGCCGAGCCGTGCATCGAAATCGGTGTTTTTCAGCACGCGTGTGCGCGAATCGCCTTCGCCGAACGCTTTGTCGACGCGAGTCAGCCGCACGGCCGTGGGAGTGGGGGCGGTTTCGCTCATCGCTTAGCCTCGGAAAACAATGGCGGCTTCAAGGCGGGCAACGCGGATGATGCCAAGCAACGCGGAGAGCGTGCAGATCACGAAGACCGCCGCGCCGACGATAACGGGGATTTGCCAGAGCAGCAGGAACGGCACTTTGCCGAGCCGCAGCATGTTTTCGCCGAGAAACGCCACCGCACCCATACCGACGCCGTAGCCGATGAAGCCCACGGCGAACGCTTGCAAAATCAACATCAGGCAAAGCGTGCCCGCGCTCGCCCCCATCGCTTTTAACGCGCCGAGATTCCGCGTGTTTTCGTGCACAAAAGAGTAAAATGTCTGCCCCGAAATCACCGTGCCCACGATGAAGCCGAGCAGCACGAGCACGCCGACGTTGATCGGGATTCCGGTGTTCTTCACATACCACCACATCGTGGACCAACGAAACTCGCTCTCGGTAAACGCGCGCAGTCCGGTCTCACGTTCGATTTCCCGCGCCACTTCGCTGGCGCTGCGGCCGGGTTGGGGCGCGGCGAGGATGAAACTGAGCATTTTGCGCTGCGCTGGGGAGTATTGCACCGCGCGATCGTAGGTCGTGTAGACATACGGCCCGCCAAAAAATGACCGCGACGCCCGACAAATCCCCACGACGCGCGCCTCGCGATCGTTGATTTCGAAACGATCGCCGACGTCAATCGGACGCTCGCGGCCTTCGCTGAGCCGTTCCACGCCGAGTTCGTCAATGATGACGGTGTTGGGCAGCAATAGGTCTTCCAGACGGCCCTTGAGCAACACCTGCGGCGCGCCGACGAAGGTCGTGGCGTCGATGCCGATCAGTTGGATGAGCTTGAACGACCCATCGGGTAATCGCGCCTGAATCGTGCCGGAATAAAGCGGGGAGGCCCACGCGACCGACGGCGCCGATCGCACGCGATTTACGTCCGTATCGCGCAGCGGCTTGGTGTCGTTGACCTGTTCGACCTTCGGATCCGCGACCCAGATTTCCGCGCGCGAATTTTGCAATGTCGCAAACGTCCATGCCATGATGCCGCTGAAGAGCGACGCTCCTTGCGCCATCAATAACGTCGAAAAGGTGATACCGCTGATCAGCATCAGGTATTTGGCGTGGTCGCCGAACAGCATCTTGAGCGCGAGGCGATACATGTTAGCGGACTCCTGCCGCGGCATTCGCCGTCGGTGCCGGTTGACGCAACACCGCGACTGCGGACGCGATGAACCGCGCGAGCGCTCCATCGTAGTCGTTGTCGCGGCAGATCCCGCGCGTCAGCACACTCATTTGATGCAACGTGCCGAGCGTATGCTGCATCGCGCCGACAATAAAACTCAGCCGCCAGAGGAAATCCTCCGGGGAAAGTTGGCCGACATGACGCCGCACAATCTGCGCGAAACGCGCGATCACCGCATGAAATTCCGTCGCGACCAAATCGCGCATAAATGGCAACGGCTCCGTTAGTGTGCGCGAGATAAGCCGCACAAATGACGGCCCGCCGCGCGCGGGATCTTGGTGCGCCTCGAAAACCGGTCCCATCAAAATCGCGAGCACCTCCGGCAGCGGAGGAGGCACATCCCCCGCCGCAGTCACCGCCGCGTCGAGTCGCGCCAAACGCGCGGCGTTGAGCGGTCGGATGCGGCGCAGAATTACTTCCACATAGAGCGACTCCTTGTCGCCGAAGTGATAATTGACCGCCGCGACATTGACGCCGGCCTTGGCCGTGATCTGGCGTAGCGAGGTCGCGTTGAATCCGTGGTCCGCAAATAGCCGCTCTGCCGCATCGAGGATGCGTTCGTGCGTCGCCGCGTCTTTGCAATCTGCCATAAAACAAACGTTTCAAACAAATGATTGAATTGCAAGCCGGGCCTTTCGCTTTGCTCGAGCTAAATCGTTCCGATGGCGCGCGGCCACGTGGATGGAGGAGAGCATTGCGGGACTTTCGGACTGCGGGGGGTGGGTGGGCATGGGCGCGGCCTGAGCGATGAACCCGCCCGGCGAGTCGTGGTTGCGCTCGCTATTTCGGCCAATTCGGGTAACCTAATCAGCACCATGAAGGCACCACGCATACACGCTATTCCGCTGCTGTCTCTCGCAGTAGCTTTGTTTGCGCTTCCTGTCGTTTGGGGAGCCGCCGAGGTAAACTCAGCTCGCGTTTCCGTCGTCTTTGTTGAGCCGGAAAATTTCCGCGATTTCCGTGACGGTCCGTTTCAAACCGAACAAATTGTCAGTCACCTAAGCGACGAATTCACCGCGCATGTGGTCAAACTGGCCAAGCAATATCTCACAGCGGAACAACACCTCGAGGTGCGCTTCACCGACATCGATTTGGCGGGAGATTTCGAACCTTGGCAGGGGGCGGGATTGCAGGATGTCCGTATCGTGCGCGATATCTACAGTCCGCGCATGGAATTGGAGTTTCGTCTCCTTGACGCGAGCGGCGCGGTGGTGAAGGAAGGCCAACGCACGTTGCGCGACCTCGGGTTTCTCTGGACGGCTTCTTCGCTCAATCGCTCCGATGCTCTCAAGCACGACAAAACCCTCCTGACCGATTGGTTCCGCAACGAGTTTCGCGTGGCGAAGAATTAAGCGGCTCTTCAAGTAGGGTCAGATGATTTGCCGGCACCGCAGGAGCGGTGCCTTTTCTTTTGACGACGGCGGGCTCGCGCGGTCACCTCGCGAGTGTGAGCGAGACCCCTCCTGCCGACGCGACCCCAGATGCCAGCACCGTTCCGGTATCTGTTTATGCGAAATTCGAAACCATTTTGCAGGTTCGGCCCGACGACATCGACATGTATCAACACGTCCACAGCAGTCGCTACATGGATTATGTGCTTGCGGCACGTTTCGACCAAATGGAGCGCTGTTACGAGATGCCGATGTCCGAATTTCAGCGTCACGGCTACGGCTGGTTTATGGCGGGAACGCAGATGCGTTTCAAATCCGCGTTGGGACTCGGCGAGCATTTTATCGTGCGGACTTGGATCGAAAAATTCACACTGATTGGTCTGCGTGTGCAGTTCGAAATTGATCGCAAGTCGGACGCGCGCCGCTGTTGCGAGGGCTGGTTTGATTACGTCATGGTGTCGCTCGAAACCACCCGCGCGGTGCGAATTCCTGAATGGATACGCGCCAAATATAGCATCTAAACATCTACAGCTAAATTCTTAACAAAAGCACGCTCGCTTTTGACCTTGTGTTTGGTCGGTCCGGATGCGTTTATTCCGCCGTTCGTTAGAGTTTAGCGTTAGTATGACAGGATCTGGTGAGTCGTAGGCTGAGCTGCATTTAGGCTTAAGTGATGATTTGAAACCCACGGTGGGAACGGACTGGCAGCGGACGGTAGCCCTCTTTCGACTTCATCACATGAGCAATTCCAAACTCTACGTAGGCAATCTGTCCTTCCAGACTTCTGAAGACGAACTCCGTTCGCACTTCGAGCAATTCGGCGCCGTGACCGACATTTATGTCGCCATGGACAAATTCACGGGCCGCCCACGCGGCTTCGCCTTCATCACCATGGGCACGCCCGATGAGGCCGCACAGGCCATTGAGAAGACCAACGGTGTGCAACTCGGCGGTCGCGCGCTCCAAGTCAATGAAGCCCGTCCGAAGGAAGATCGTCCTGCTGGCGGCGGCTTCGGCGGCG
>JAUXXD010000015.1 GCA_030681265.1 Candidatus Didemnitutus sp.
GTTGCACGCCGAGCACCTGATCATCGCTCATCCGAAAACGCAAAAAGCGATGGACTTGCGCGCTCCGCTCCCGGCTGATTTTGCCAAGCAACTTAAAGCGATGCGCAAAAAAATCCCCGCTTAAGCGCGCGTCAGGTGTCAAACTGCGAGAGCAACTCCGCCGCGAGGCCGTAGCGCAAGTTGTGGAACGAGTGGTGAAATTCGGAGAATTTTCCGGCCTCCGCCACGGCGAGTAGTGTCGCGAGTGCCGTCGGAAAAACATCCGCGCGGGCGGGCGGCAGGCCCGGCACTTGGCGTCGCGCCGCCAACGTTAACGGTGCGACTTTTTCCAGCAGTGTGCGCGCTTGGGCGAAAGATACTCGCGCGGGGGTCGCTTCTGCGCGCAGGCCCGTGGCTGCGCCAATCATCGCGCGCATCGTCGCCACGGTGCCACCGGTGGCGACTGCGATCCGCTCCGGCAAATCGAAGCGAAATTGAGCCGCCGCGAGCTCACCAGCGACATGCCTCGCCACGGCCGCTTCATCCGCGCCCGAAAAAGGTGCGTTCGTGTCCGCGACAAATTTCTCGGTGAGGCGCACGCAGCCCAATTGGAGACTGACCGCCTGTGCAATGGCGCGTTGCTGAAACGCCAAACATTCCAAACTGCCACCGCCGAGATCGAAGACGTAGAAATTTTGCAAGTGCGCCAAGGCGACGTCGGCGGTTAATCCTCGTCCGATGATCCTCGCTTCCGTTTCGCCACTCAAAGTTCGCACCGGAAATCCGCTGACCGCGTTAACTTGCGCGCAGAAATCTGCGCCATTCGCCGCGTCGCGCACCGCACTCGTGGCGACAATGGCCGTCGCGACCGGCGAGAAAGCCTGCGCGGCCACCTGGAGTTCGCGCACGGCCGCGAGGCCGCGGGCGATGCCCGCCTCGCTCAAACGAGGCGCCGCGGTGCTGATCCCGGCACTGATGCGCGCATCGAGCGAGCGCGTGAGCAAAACCTCTAGTTCGCCGGTGCCAGCGCGGCGGGCCACGAGGACTTTGATCGAATTGCTGCCGATATCGAGGACGGCGACCGCCGGGTTGGGCATGGCGTAATGGCCACAAAAACGCGCGGCGGGCGCAAAGGCAAAATGCACGCCGCGGGCGCGCCAACTCGCTACGGCGTGAAATCCGGTGGCGCAATGAGCACGACGAATTCGCCTTTTTGACTCATCTGGGCGAGGCGCGTTTGCACTTCTCCGGCCAGTCCGACGAGAAAAACTTCGTGGATTTTGCTTACTTCCTTCGCGACGCAAATAACGCGATCGGGACCGAGCGTGTTGACAATTTCCGCGACAAATTTCTCGATGCGGTGGCAGCTTTCGTAGAGCGCGAGCGTGTAGTCGAACGCACGGTGTTTTTCGAGAAACGTGATGCGCGCCGCTGATTTCGCGGGGAGAAAGCCGAGGAAGAGAAAACCGTTGGTCGGGAGGCCCGCGGCGGAGAGCACGGCTGTGAGCGCGCAGGCACCGGGCACAGGAACTACTGGCAAATTGCGCCGACGACAGGCGCGCACGAGGCGAAAACCCGGATCACTGAGCCCGGGGGTGCCGGCATCGCTGACGACGGCGACCGAGCGACCGGCGGCGACGAGATCGGCGAGTCGTTCCGCGGCCTCGGCTTCGTTGTGGTCGTGGTAAGGAACGAGGACTTTGTGCAGTCCGAGGCGGTGCAACATGACGCCGGTGGTGCGCGTGTCTTCGCACGCGACCACATCGACGGCGGCGAGAATGGCGCGCGCGCGTTCCGTAAGATCGGCGAGATTGCCGATCGGAGTCGCGACCACGTAAAGGTGGCCGGCGAGGGGCGTCAGAGAGTTGTTCTCGGCGGGAGCGGTCATGGCTGAGCCGCGCAGGGCGCCGGATTACTTGCCCATACCCGGGACGCGACCTTCCCAATCAGCGGGCCGGCTCCATGGAATCGAGGAATCCTGTTGGGGAGTCGAGCAGCCGACGAGGCCGCCGAGGAAGAGAGCGCCAAGGGCGGTGACGAGGATGAATTTTCGAAGCGAGCGCATGTTTAATTTCCTATTACGACAATATCACCGGCCTGCAACTGTCCATTCCGCAATTGCGGCAATACTTGGGCGATGGAGAAACGCTCGCGCACATCACTGAGTTGCACGCGAGCTAGAGCGGCGGTGCCGCGTTTAATCACGGCGAACTGCCCAACTGAGGCGCCGTGTTCCGCCCCATAATCGACGACGACGAAGGCTTCCTGCGTGCCGACACGGACGAGGCGGTGGCCGGACTCGCGGGCGGTGCGTGTCGGCAGCGCGGTGGTGGCAGGATTGGGTTCGGCGGCAGCGGCAGGCGCGATCGATTCGGCCAGCGCGCGGGTGAGCATTGCCGTCAGTTGATTTTCCAGCGTCGCGATGCGTTTTTGGTAATAGTCCAACTCGGCGGCCAATTCAGGATCGGGCGCGAGCAACACACCCGGCGCTGAACGGGCGGCGGCTTTGACACGGTCGGCCGCTTTGCGTGCTTCGTAACGCATGCCTTCGATTTCGGCCATCAGTGCGACTTCGCGTTGCTCGCGGCTGACGAGGGTAAATTTCGCGCTGGCCAATTCGCGGTTGAGCAACGCGGATTTTGTTTCGTGCGCGGTCGCGCGCAACTTGGCGGAACCGAGTTGCACATCGAGTTCGGTGGCGCGGGCGGTGAGTTGCTCGTTGCGCGTGCGGACCTTTTCGAATTCGAAGCGCAACTCCGCCATTTGCCTTTCGAGGAGGTGCGCCCGCTCCGTCGCCGCGGTGGCGGCGCGGTAGTAATGCACGGTGAGCAAAGCGGTCGCGCCGGCCAGTAGCCCGAGCGCGGCCGGGAGTAACCAAGGGCGGATATTGGCGCTCATGGCGTGCCGTGGGCGTAAGTGTTGGTGAACCACGGTTTGCCCGCTGATTTCACGATGCCACTGCCGGCGTTGGCCGAGAGATGTTCGAGCACCTTGAAGGCGAGTTCAGCCAAAGCGGGTTCTCCGAGATGGTCGGCCAATTCTTCGGCAGTGAATGCGCGCCCCGGAGCGGCTTGCAGTGCGGACACCACGCGCTTGCGGAGCGCGATGACGGCGGTGGCGGCTTTCTTGCCGGCTTCGACGCCCGGCTGATGGTAGGCGTTAACGTTGATGAGAGAGGCGTAGAGGCCGACGACGCGTTCGTAGAGTGCGATCAACATGCCGAGCGTGCGTGGCGAGACATCGTTCACCGTGAGCGTGATGGAGTGGCGGTTTTTTTCCGTCAATGCGTCGCGCGTGCCGAGGAAGAAGCCTTGGAGGTAATCGCCGCTAGTGATGCCGCCTGGCTCGACGACGAGCGGGGCCGTGTGGCGGTCTTTGAGGACTTCGATGAAGGTGACGAAGAAATTATTCACACCCTCGCGGAGTTGTTGGACGTAGGCGTGCTGGTCGGTGGAACCTTTGTTGCCGTAAACGGCGAGGCCTTGATTCACAACGTTGCCGGAGAGATCAAATTCCTTGCCGAGTGACTCCATCACGAGCTGCTGCAGGTAACGCGAGAAAAGCAGTAGGCGATCCTTGTAGGGCAGCACGACCATGTCCTTCGCGCCACGGCCGTCTGTGGCCCAATACCACATCAGCGCCATCAGTGCGGCGGGATTGTCGCGCAGTTTCGGTTTGCGCGTGACGGCGTCCATCGCGGCGGCACCGGCGAGCATTTGGTCGATCTTGATGCCTTGCAGCGCGGCGGGCAACAAGCCGACGGCGCTGAGTTCCGACGTGCGACCGCCGACCCAATCCCACATCGGGAAACGCGCGAGCCAGTTTTCGTTCTTGGCGGTTTGCTCGAGCTTCGAGCCTGCGCCCGTCACGGCGACAAAATGGTTTGGATAATCGAGTCCGGCTTTCTTGAATGCTTCCGCTGCTTCGAGCATGCCGTTGCGCGTCTCGACGGTGCCGCCGGATTTGGAGACGACGACGACGAGTGTGTTTTTCAAGCGCGAACCGAGTTCCGCCAACACGTAGTCCATGCCGTCCGGGTCGGTGTTGTCGAAAAACGAAATGCGCATGCGGTCACGTCGACCACTGGAGCGACCGAGGGCGTGGTTGACCAATTGCGGGCCGAGCGCGGAGCCGCCGATGCCGACGACGAGCACTTGCTTGAATTTGCCACCGGTGGGCGGGGCGATGCGACCGGTATGCACGTTGGCCACGAAAGTTTTGATGGTGGCGATGGTGCTGGTGATAGCTTCGCGCAATTCCGGGGTCGGTGCGAGGTCGGCCGCACGCAGCCAATAATGACCGACCATGCGGTTCTCGTCGGGATTGGCGATAGCGCCAGCCTCGAGCGCTTCCATGTCGCGAAAGGCCTGTTGTAAGCGCGGCGCCATGGAGTCGAGAAAATCATCGGGAAACGGCATGCGGCTGACATCGAGGCCGAAGCCGAGGCGCGCGTTGTGGTAAAAGTGCGTTTTGAAACGATCCCAGTTCATCTGGCAAAAGGAGTAGCGGCGAAGCGGGGAAGCGGCTAGCCGGAAAAACGTCATCTTTTCGAGGTTGTCAGTTTACAGCCGAAACTCTCACTTGGAGGGAGCAATGGCCTTTAACCTCAAACGCGTGCTGAAAGTGCTGCTCTTTGCCTCGAACGGCGCTCTGTCGGCGAAAGATATTCAAACCACGCTCACGCGTTTTCACGAGCAGGCGGCGAACCTGCCACTGGTCAATGCGCCGACTCCAGAGGATGGCACCCGCCGCGACGAAGTGCAACCCACCGACGCTGGTGTGGCCACGCCGCTGCCGGATGCGACCGAGGTGATTGAGGCAGGGGGCGAAGACGCCGAACTCTATCAAGACGTGCCTTCGCTCGTAACGACGGCGCAGATCCGCGAAGCGATGGAGACGATCGCGCTCGAATGGCAAGCCGCCGAGAGCGAAGTGGTGCTCGTGGAAGGTCACGGTGGCTGGCGCCTCGTAACGCACCCGCGTTTCGCCCGCTGGGTGCGTTTGCTGCGCAATGAGCCGCCACCGGTGCGGTTGACGCCGTCGGCGATCGAGACATTGGCGGTGATTTCTTACCGTCAACCAACGACGCGAGCGGAGATTGAACAAATCCGCGGCGTCTCGGCTGAGGCGGGTTTGAACAAGCTCCTCGAACGCGATCTCATTTATGTCGTTGGTCGCGCCGACTTGCCCGGTCGCCCGCTGCAGTATGGGACAACGGACACTTTCTTGGAATTCGTTGGCATCAAATCACTCGATGAACTGCCCGCCTCCGATGTGTTGGCACCACGGCAGATCGATGCGTGGTTAAACGCCGCCAACCAACCGCGCGTTTCCAGTGATGCGGCGATGGGCCTCGACGAAACCGAGCCCGATCAAATGACGCTCGATCAAACGTCTGCTCCGGCCTTACCGGAAGAAGCGAAGACCGCCGAGTAAGCGATAGGGAGCGCTACCAGTCGGGTGCATGGCGACGCATCGCCTACTGCGTTACCACGCGACTTCAGGAGGCAGGCGCGGCCATAAAAAAGGCGCACCTCGCGGGTGCGCCGATAATTGATTCGCACGGTCGACTCAGACGACACTCACCTTGCGGTGGGCTTTGTCGAATTCGACAACGCCATCACGCAAGGCGAAGAGCGTCCAATCGCGACCTACGCCTACGCCCTTACCGGGGTGCGTTTTGGAGCCGCGTTGGCGGATGATGATGTTGCCAGCGATGATCTTTTCACCGCCGAACATTTTCACGCCAAGACGCTTGGAATGGCTATCGCGGCCGTTGCTGGATGTTCCCTGACCTTTCTTATGTGCCATTGTAGTAGTTCCTTATGCGGTGATCGATTCGATCTTGATGACGGAAAGTTCCTGGCGGTGGCCGCGCTTGCGCACGTAGCCTTTGCGCTTCTTCTTTTTGTAGACGATGACCTTCTTGCCGCGCTTGTTCTCAAGGACAGTAGCCTTGACCGAAGCGCCGGAAAGGAAGGGCGTGCCGACCTTGAAATTCTCGCCTTCGCCGGCAGCGAGGACTTCAGTGATTTCGACCGTAGTGCCGGCTTCGGTCTTGGGATAGCGGTTCACAATGAGGATATCCCCCTCAGTGACAGAGAACTGCTTACCCTGTGTTTTGATAGTGGCTTTCATAAATTCAAAGGGCCGAAATAAGGGGAGCGGGGTAGGGGTAAGCAAGGATTTATTTTCAACTCGTGATTTTCCGAGTGAAAAAATCCTTTCGCACTGGGCAAGCGCAGCTTGCGACAACTGGTTTCCTGACGCAAAACGACGCGCATGGCGCGAGTGATTTCAGCCGAGAGTTGGCGCAGCCGAGGAGTAGTTTCCTTGGCGAGGTCGCTGCTAGGCAAGGTTTTGGTGCGAACGGGCCCGGTTGGGCGCGAGGCGCGGGTTATCCTCGAAACAGAAGCTTACATCGGGAGGAATGATGGCGCCTGCCACGCGAGCAAAGGATTGACGCCGCGCACCGCGGTCATGTTCGGTCCGGGCGGACATTGGTATGTTTATCTCTGCTACGGGTGCCACGACATGCTTAATCTCGTGGTTGGCCCCGAGGGATTTCCTGCGGCGATTCTGATTCGGGCGGTCGAAGGGAGCGTCGGGCCGGGCCGTTTGACGCGCGCTTTGCAGATTGACCGATCTTTCAATGCGCGTCGCGTTGAACCCGAAAGTGCTTTGCACCTCGAAGATACCGGCCTCACGGTGCCGAAATCACGCATCATCGTCGGCCCCCGGGTGGGCGTCGATTACGCGGGACCGAAGTGGGCGGCGAAACCCTGGCGTTTTCGCATCCACCCGGCGGATCTGCGGAATCGTCCCGTGGTGCTTTGACCAGCAAGTGGTCGCGTTCTACGGCGCGCCGGGAACGTGGTGCGCGAGCAATAATGACGCAGTGCCGAACTTTAACTTCAGCTGCATTTTCACCGGAAGGTTCGAGCCGTCTTGCGCGATCCATACTTTGATTTCGCCGCCGCGCTTGAACAGTCCCGTGGGTTCTCCCTCCATTCGCGGCACGAGCACCAGTGTGCGAAATTTCCCCAGCGGCGTCCGCACTTCTTCGTAACCCTCGGCGGTGAGAGTAAGCGGATAGAGGTCGCTGGCAAAATGCACCAGGACGGCGCGCTTTTCACCAGGCTGCAGATTCCAATCGCGCGTTTGCACCAGCGCGCTGATGAGATCGAGCGGGGCGCCATCGGGAATCGCAAATTCTCCACTGCGATGCGGACGACTGCGGTCGACATGTTTGCCGATCTTTTTCTCGTAGTCGAAAACCGTTTCGGAATCCGACGTGCGCTTGGGATCCTCGCCGCTTTCGCGCACCGACAGCAAACGGCCGCTCATTTGCTCGATCAACACTTCAGCGACGTTGTCGAACGCGTATACTCCGCGCACTAAACCCTTCGACGCCGTAGTCGTCGTCACTCGCATCACCGTCGCGTCATTTTCTCCGCGTTCCGTGCGCGCGGTGATGGTGATTTCACCGGCGCCACCGAAAATCGCGAAACCGACTTTGTAGGTGAATTTCTCGCCGTCGCGAAAAGCAGTAAACGGCGCCGCGCCAGCCAGCGTGGTGCAACCGAGGAAGAAGATCAGGCAGCGGAGAAACATAGGGAAACGAGCCGAGTGATTAGGCAAGGCACTACCAGGAAAGTTCCATTTGATTTGCGAGGCCCACCGCCCACGCCTCTATGCCACGCGCGCGCAACGTGGTGGCAAATTCGCGAGCGAATCCGTGCATGGTAAAGACGCGCTGCGGCTGCACGCGCTCCACCAACTCCAATAACTCCGGAAAATCTGCGTGATCCGAAAGCGGGAAAACTTCGTCGCAGCCGTAGCGATACTTCGTTGCCGAATCGATGGCCCAACCCGTCACGGCGGCGGTGCGCTTCGGATTAATCCAGTCGAGCAGCGGCGCGCCATGCGGACAAATCACGACATGCCCCGGATGGGTGCGCGCATCGAATTCGGCATGCGGTGGCATCGCTGCACCAAGTTCGCGATAGACGCGGGTGAGTTGCCAAGCTTGCGGATGCAACATGACGGGCAATCCGGCGCGGCCAACGATCCGCAGCAATTCCTGGGATTTTCCGAGAGCGTAAGCATAGAGCACGGGCGTCGCGCCATCTGCTAAGGTGCGCTGGCAAAACGCGACAATGGCCGCCTCGGTTTCTTCAGTTGGAGGGAGCACGTAGCGAGGCAGACCGAAGGTGGTTTCCATGACGAGCACGTCGGCGCGCACCGGATTACACGGCTCTGCCGCGCGACCCGCTTTCAACTTAAAATCTCCTGTGTAAAGCAGCGTGCCGTAGTCCGCGTGCGCCAAATGCACCATTGCCGAACCGAAAATATGTCCGGCAGGCCACAACGTCACGGTCGTATCGAGTGTGAGTTGTTCCCCGACACCGAACGGCAATTCGCGCATGAGGCGCCGCCCACCGAGGCGTTCTCGCATCAAGCGAGCCGTCGGTGTCGTGCAGACGACTTCACGATGGCGGGCAATATGATCGCCATGCGCGTGTGTGACGATTGCCTGCGGCACGGAATGTTGTGCGTCGAGATGCCAGCCGATTTGCGGCAGCCAAATTCCTTTTCGTTCACGCACCTCCCAAGTCATCACCTGAGGGTAGGTCGCCCCGCCAACGGGTCAAACGCCGCTCTCCGCTTGGCCAAAATACTTCCGTTGCAAGAGACGCCACGCCGTGACGAAAAACGCCGTCAATGGCACCGCCAGCAGCATACCGAGCACGCCATTAAACGCCGTGCCCCAGAAGAAAATCGCAAAAATAATCGCGACGGGATGCAATCCGGTTTGTTCTCCCATAATGCGAGGAGTGAGCAGCCAACTCTCGATCAATTGCACGACCACAAAGACGCCCAGGACGATCGCCACGAGCGGCCAGCCGCCTTGCGGTTGCAACAGGGCGAGAGGTAGCGCGACACTCAAACCGAGAATCGAACCAAGGTAGGGCACGATGTTGAGCAGTCCGATAATCAAACCCAGTGCCAAGCCAAAGCGAAGTCCACCAATGCTGAAGCCAATCGCCAGCAGGACTCCCATGATCAGGCCGATCAACAACTGCCCGCGAAAGAAAGCGACGAGAATGCCGACGAACTCTCGCACGAGATAAACCAAGTCGGCGCGCTGTTCTTTGCGAAGAAAGGTAAGATGGTTTTCCAGCTTTTGAGCCGGATCGGTTGCGGCCGAGAGCAGAAAAAAGAACAAATAAACGGGAATGATCGCAAGTGAGGCTAGCACGGCAAAAAAGCCGAACAATCCCGCACCGGCCTGCTTGAGTGACGGCGCGAGGTGGCCGACCAAGTCTTGCGCCTGTTGCGCCAAGGAGTCGGCGGCGCTCTTGACGGTGGGATTTTCCAGATAACGCCGCGCGACGTCGAGCCACTCGGGGAAATGCCGTTCGCTCCAGCCCAGTGATTTCTGCCACAACACCGGCAGGTAGGCGACGAAGTCCACCATTTGGGAAATCACGGCTGGCGCGACGGCGAGAAAAATTCCCGCAGCGCCCAGCAGCACGAGTCCGTAAAGCAAGATCACCGCCGCGAGGCGTCGTCCGCGGAGCACGCGTTCAAACACGATCACGACCGGACGGAGAATGAGGGCGAGAATGCCCGCAGTCGCAATCGGCCAGATCACACTCGAAAACTGCGCCAAGAAACGCCCGATTAGAGATGCGCTAACTGCTGTGAGCGCGAAAATCGCAACCACTGAGCCAAACCCAAGGGCCGTTCCCACAAGTCGGCGCTGAGTCGGAGTGAGCAGTGGTTGGTCAGACGCAGACATGTGGCGGACTCAGCGACCGTTGGTGCTACCCTCAGTTGATTCAGCGAGAGGGAACGGGGGCTGGGTTTCGCCGCTGTGGTGGCGAAAGAGCCAGCGGGCGAGCGCGGGCAGCAGCAACAATGCGCCAAGCATGTTGAAGAGAAACATGAAGGCTAAGAGCACACCCATATCCGCTTGGAACTTAAGGGCCGAAAACGCCCAAGTGCCGACACCGATCGCGAGCGCGCTGCCAGTGAAAAACACCGAAGTGCCCATCGTGCTGAAAGCGTAATAGAGCGATTCCTCGAAATACTCTCCCTTGCGCAACTTTTCGAGCAAGGTGCTAAAAAGATAAATGCCATAGTCGACGCCGATCCCGACGCCGAGTGCGACGACGGGGAGCGTTGATGTCTTGAGGCCAATCTCAAGATGCACCATCAGCGCGTAACCGAGAGAGGAGACGATAATCAAAGGCAGCACGATGCAAACGGTCGCTCTCCATGAACGGAACGACAGCAAACAAAGCGTGATCGTGGTCGCGTAAACCCAGAGCACCATCGGGAATTGTGCCGCGGAAACGACTTCGTTCGTCGCGGCCATCACGCCAACATTGCCGGTCGCCAATTGGAAGCGGGCCCGTTCGCTGCCGTGGGCGGCGCGGAAGTCTTTTACCGCGGCCACTACGCGGATGATGGTTTCGGCCTTGTGGTCTTTCAGGTAAATCAAAACGGGAATGACGGAGCCGTCGTTGTTCAGCAAACCGGTCGCTGTTTCCACCGGGGAGACCGCTTGGGCGAGCATCTGTTGGTTGCGCGGAATCATTCGCCATTTCAAACTGCCCTCGTTCCAGCCGGAGTTAATGTTCTTCGCCACTTCCGTGAGCGTGAGGATGGACTGGACGCCTTCCACGTTGCGCATGTGCCAGCCGAAACGATCAATCAGCGACATGACGTCGTGCTCGATAACGCCATTAGGCACGGTTTCCACCAAGACGGTGATAACATCGACGCCGATGCTGAATTTCTTGGTGATGACAGCCGTGTCGACGTTGTAACGTGATTCCTGGCGCAGTTCGGGCACCCCCGCGTGCAAGTCGCCGATGCGCACTTTGGGCGCCATGAAAATTCCGTAGGCAAAGAGCACGGCGGACACGGCGATCACGATGATGGAGTTGCGCCGATTGGCCACCGAGACGAGGGACTTCCAAAGCGGTTGCAGCGCAAAGCGGCGGATATTCAGGAGGCGACGGAAATTCGGGGGCATCTTCGTATACGAGAGAAGCACCGGCAGCAGCAGCATGTTGGTGAAGATGACCAACCCAACACCGAGCGAGGCCGTAATCGCCAATTCCTGAATGATCGGCACTTTGACGAGATAGATAGTGATGAAGCCGATGGTGTCGGTGGTGATCGCCACCGAGCCGGGAATCAACAATGTGCGAAAAGCACCGCGGGCCGCGGTCACTTCGTTTTGTCCGATATTAAATTCGTAGCGAAATGCCCGTAGCATTTGCGTGGCGTGACTCATGCCGATGGCAAAAACGAGAAACGGCACCAAAATCGACAGAGGATCAATCCCGAAGCCCAAGACATTGAGCAGGCCCATCTGCCAAATCACCGCACATGTCGAGGTGATGAGCGGAATGATGGTGAGAATAATCGATTGCGAGAAATAAAAGAGCAGCAGTGCCGTGATGACGAATGACACGCCGAAAAAGAGGAGAACGCCACGTGCGCCATCCGTGATATCGCCGATCACTTTAGCAAAACCGATAACGTGAATATCAAGGTGCTCGTTGGCAAATTTCGCGCGCAGATTCACTTCGAGTGCATCAGCGACTTGCTTGTAGTTGAGGCGCTGCTTGGTTGCAGGATCTACTTCGAGCAGCGAGGCCACGATGATTGCACCGGAAAAATCATTGGCGACCAACTGACCAACGCGACCGGACTTAATGATATTTTGCCGGACCCGCTCCAATCCATCGGGGGTCGGGACGAAGTCCGCCGGGATCACGTTGCTGCCGATCAAGCCTTCCTCGACCACTTCGATGTAACGCACGTTCGGCGTATAAATCGAAGTCACCTGCGCGCGATCGACGCCGGGAATGTAGTAGGTTTCGTCGGTCGCTTCCTTCAGTGTTTTAAAAAACTCCGGCGTGAACATGTCACCGTCTTTGGCGACGAGTGCGATCACGACGCGGTTGGCCCCGCCAAATTGCTCCTGATATTTTTTGAAATTCTCGATGTATTCGTGGCCAACCGGCAGTTGCTTGTTGAAGCTGGCATCGACAATCGTGCGGGCTGCAAAATAGCCGAGGACCAGCGTGATGACAAGAAAGAGTCCGGCTACGAAAGTGCGGTAGCGGAAGAGCTGTGATTCTATCCAGGAAATCATGGGGATCAGGGCAAATTGAGTCGCACAGCGCCGGCTTCGCCAACAGCGATGATGGAGTTGTTAGCCGCAGGGATTATCTCGGCGATGCTCGTATTGAAATCGACGGGTTGCCAATGCCGGAAATTTTTTCCGGAATCGCGGCTGAGAAAGAAATTACCGCCTTGCCCTGCAAGCACGATCGTTCCGTCACGCAGCCGGATGCCGGTGGAAATGAGCACCTTGACGGTGTTGTTGTGCTCAGTCCAGGTGGCGCCGTCGTCATGGGTGGTGAGAATGTGCCCGCGTAAGCCGGCTACAATCACCGTATCCTTGTCAACCGGCACGAGCGCAAAGAGTGAACCTTGGTAAGGAACGTCGATTGGGCGCCAAGTCTTGCCCTGATCATGCGACTGGAGAAACGAACCGGCTTCACCAACGATGAAGGTCGCGCCGTCAGGTCCGGCCAGAATACGATTCAAATGCAAGTCAGCTTCTCCGGGACGGCGAGCGGTCCACGTCTTGCCGCCATCTTCGGTTACGAGAAATTTGCCATAGGCACCGACGACAGTGCCGTGGTTGGCGTCGTAGAAGTGCACATCGAGAAAGACAGTTTCCAAATCATTGCCGCTATCCTGCCGTTGCCAGGAACGCCCGCCATCGGTGGTGGCGAGGATGACGCCGTCGTGCCCCACGGCCCAGCCGTGTTGCTCATCGACAAAACTAACTCCGGTCAGCATCGCCCGTGTGGGCGTGATGCTTTGATTCCAAGTTTTGCCTTCGTCCTGCGAGATGATTACGTGGCCTCGATTGCCGACCGCCACGATGTTCTTTCCGGCACGTGCCACATCCAACAGCAGGGATCGAGCGGCGAGCGGAGCTGGCTCCGAGGATTCGGGAACCGTGGCGAAAACGAAAGCGGGGAGAGCGACGAGCAAGCAAGCGCAGAGCCGGGCGCGAGTGTCCGTAATACAACGGAAAATTTTTCCAACAGCCATGGGCAAAAGCTATGGGGTTACGAACTAAGTAGGGAGGAAAAAAAGACGGCGGGCAAAATTGCCCGCCGTCTGGAATTGAGAACGTTAGCGCATCACGCCCGTTTATCGCACGCCTTCTTGGCGGAGGCGAGTGGGGGTGTAGTCCTGCGGAGTGCGCTTGAGGCCGAACTCATACATCTTGTTCTGGTTATCCAGACCGATGGCGAGATAACGACCGGCAACGAGATCCGTGTGCACTTCAAGCGTGCTCCAGAAAGTCAGCGCATCGTAGTAATTGATGCAGTGCGCTTCGGAGATGCGCCAGAGTTGGCCGCGGCCGTCGTATTGGTCAACCGACAGAATTTGCCAGCTATCTTCATCGACGTAGAACGTGCGACGCGAATAGATGTGGCTCGTGCCGGACTTCAAGTTGGCTTCGACCACCCACACGCGATGCAGTTCGTAACGCGTCAGGTCTTGGTTGATGTGCAGGGGCTTCAGGATGTCGTCATTTTTGAGTGAATTGCTGTGCAGTTTGTAGGAATTGTAGGGGACATACATTTCCTTCTTACCGACGAGGGTCCACTCGTAGCGATCAGGTGCACCATTGAACATGTCGAACTGGTCCGACGTGCGCATACCGTCGGCGGCGGTGCCGGGATTATCGTATTCGATCGACGGTGCGAGACGCACGCGACGCTGGCCTGCATTGTAGAGCCAGGCGCGACGCTTTTCCTTCACTTGGTCGAGCGTGTCGTGAACAAGCAGAATCGAACCAGCGAGGCGGGCAGGGGCCACCACGGCTTGCTTGAAGTAAATCAACACATTGTCCAAGGCGGCCTCCGTGATGTCTTCACGCGCGTAGTTGAAGAGAAACTCGTCTTCAAACTCCACGAGGGTGTAGCTGCCGTTGCGTTGCGGTGCGGCTTGCGCGACACTGCGTTTGGCGGCAACGCCACGGTAACGGGCAAGGTGATTCCAGATCACTTCCAGGCCGCTTTGCGGAATCGGGAATGGAATGCCAGCGATGGAGCCAGCGATGCCGTTACCGCCTTCGGTCAAGACGGCGGTTGTGGCGTTGGCCTTGGTCGCATCATAGATACGCTGAGGGTTTGAGGCGGAGCGACGCGTTGGATAGATCGGTAGCTGGTAGGTCGGGTAGGCCTTCAACAGGGCGACATGGCCGGCGCTGAGCATGCTGGCATATTGGTCGACGTTGGCGCCCGTAATCGTGAACAACGGCGCATCGGCCGCGAACGGATCTGGGTGATGCATGCCTGGCGTGTAACCGGCGGGACCTTGCGTGATGCCGCCATCCCAAGCTGGGATGGTTCCGGCTGCGTTTCCTGCCTTTTCGCCACCAAGCGGCGTCAGGTCATTGCCGAGACGCGCTGCGTCAGCGGGAGAGAGGGCAGCAGTCGCTTGGAGGGCCAAAGCCAACAGCGCCGAGCCGCCGAGAAGATTTCGAATTCCTGCTTTCATGTAGGAGTGGGGGTAAGGTTAGAACGAATACTTGAGGGTCGTGGAGACGTAGTCGCGATCCGAGAGGAGATTGTAGCGACCCGCACCTGAGAAGGAGACGTAGCGGATTTCGAGAGCCCACGCATTTTGGTAGGTGAAATCAGCACCGATTGTCAGGGTCTTGCGACCGCGGATGAAATTGCCCATTGGCAATGGCGTATTGCCCCCGACGTCGTGGGCGAACGTCATGAGAGGAGAGACATTAACGCCTTTGAATGCGTTATTGTAGTCGAGTCGGCCAACCACTTGGTAACCCCATGAGAAGTTGCTCGCGAACGCGCTTTCCGGCTCGGAGAGGGGCAAGACGCCGCTCGTGTTATTACCGGAGCTGTTCATCGCCGCGAGACTGCCACCGACGAAGGTGCCGGTGCCGTCATAGCGGAGGATGGTTTGCGCAGGGAGGTCGGCATTCACAAAACCAGCTTCCATCAACATCGTGGTTTGATCCGAACCGAGAATACCGCGAGTAACTTTCGTCGCGGTCATTTGACCGGTCCACACTTTGTGGCGGCGATAGCCTTGGATGTAAGTGTTCAGCGGGAACGAGCCAATTTGATTGGCGGCGAAGCGAGCGCTCAGCGGTGTGAGGGCGGCGAAGAGGAGTTCAACGTCGTCAACCTGAAGCGGTTGATTGCTACGATAGCTGACTTCACCTTGGAGGGCGACGCCGCCGATGTTGGTGTTGAAGCTGACACCGAAGAGATGAATGTCTTCCGGAAATTCGATCAGGTAGCGGCCGGTGGCCGCTGCGACCAACACTTCGCGTTGGCCTACTTGGCCCGTGACACCGGCAACCGTAGGGTAGAATGGCTGAAGCGGTGCAGGTAAGGCACTCGCTGGCACGCCAGTAAGTGTAGCGCCAATCAGTGTGGTGAGTGAGCTAGCGACGTTAGCGCCCCCGACGGCGGCGGCCAAGTTGCCCATGAAGGTCGCATTGGCTTGCAACGCCGCGGCGGAATCAGACACGACGAGCGCGCTGTTGACCGGCGAGGTCGGCGTGCGGGCCGAAATCGTGGGCAGGCGGCTGTGGTAATTCATGAAATAGAAGCCAAATTCGGTATTGTTGAGTTTGGACAGGTAACGGAAGTTGACGCCGTATTGCCCAGAGCTACCGGGTTCGTTGTCCGGACCGCGATTGATTGGACCAAGGACGCCGTTGTCCGGCAATGCACCGAAGCCGAGGTATACCTTAGTGCCGCCTTTCGCGACGAAGTCATTGGTCGAGAAATAGGTGCCCGGAGGATCGACGCGGGTGCGTTCCCAATCGAGGAGGTAAAACGCTTCCATCGTCAGGCTATCGGTGAGTCCGAGCGAAGTGGAAACCATGCTGATGGGCAGCAGGGCTTCTTTCAGCTCGGAGCCCGGGGTGCGCAACTTCGCGACATCGATCGGATTGACGGAGTTGATGCCGTTCGGGATGAACGTGCTTTCACCCCAGCTCAGCAGCTGTTTACCGATACCCACGCGCGCCGGCATGTCGCCGAGCGTCGGTTTGAAGTAAACGTAAGCGTCGAGCAATTCGGCGCCTTCGCCGACAACCTTCTGGGCTTGCGGCCCGAGTTGCGTGCGCACGCGGGCACGATTGTTGTTTTCGATGTCCGTAAAATAATAACCACGGATGAACACACCCATGTCCTTGTAATCCATCTGCAGATCATGGTTGGCCTTGATGAGGAAGGACGCGATGCCTTCGCCGTAGTTCAAGTTACCGTCATCTGAGTTTACGCTGCGTTGCCGACCAGCCACGCCATTGAAGCGGCCGGTTAGACCATAGTTGTCAGGTGAGGGATCATTGAGGCGATAGAGGCCGCCGACCGACAAAGTCGTGTCGAAGCTGCCTTTGATTTCGCCGAGTTCGAACACGAATGCCTGGGAAACAGGCAGGGCCACGATTGCGGCCAGAGCGGCGATCGCCTGCAGCTGCAGACGACGAAGCATTGGATTACTTTGGTTCATAGCGGTGTTATTACACTACAGCCTCACGGAGGAGGCGCTTGGGGGGGTTAGGTGCATACAAGCCACTCAAAAGGCTTAGTTGGTCGCGATGAATGGGTATTTTTTGGCGCAAGTTCAAGTCTTAATCCTCGGACTAACAGGAGTTTGGTTTCGCCATTAGCGTTTTGACCCCCGCCGATTTTCCGCAACCGTGCTGAGATGGACGTAGTGCCGGACATTCACATCAAGGGTGCGAGAGAGCACAATCTCCGGAATTTGGAGCTGCGCATCCCTCGTGGTCGCCTCGTGGTCATCACGGGCCCGAGCGGTTCCGGCAAGTCGTCGCTCGCCTTCGATACGCTTTATGCGGAGGGCTACCGCAAATACATGGAGAGCCTCTCCGCGCAGGCTCGCCAGATCCTTGATCAACTCAAACGGCCCGACGTGGATTTCATTCACGGCCTGTCGCCCGTTCTTGCCATCGAGCAACGCACCGGCGGCGGCTCACCGCGCTCGACGGTCGCCACCGTCACCGAAGTCGCCGATTACGCGCGACTCCTTTGGGCGTTGGGCGGCAAGCAGAGTTGCCCCAAGGACGGTGGCCTCGTCGAGAAACGCTCCCTCGACGACTGCGTCGCGCAACTTTTCCGCGAGGCACCTGGCGAGCGCGCCGTGCTGCTCGCACCGTGGATGACGGCCAAACCCGCCGTGTTGCGCGAAGAACTTCCGCGCTTGCGTCAGCGCGGTTTTCAACGCGTGCGCGTCGCCGGCGAAATCAAATCACTCGACGAACCCCGTCTCCTCGCCAACGGCGCGGCACCCGTCGTGGTCGAACTCGTCATCGACCGACTCGTGCTCAACGCCGACCAACGTAGCCGCGTCGCTGATTCGCTCGAACTGACCTTTCGCGAAGGCGCCAACCGCGCCTTCGTCCTCGTGCAACGCAACGCCGACGCGCCGTGGCGCGAAATCTCGCTGAGCCAAAGTCTCTCCTGCGGCATTTGCGGCGATGTGTTCGAGCCGCTCACGCCACGCCAGTTCTCTTTCAACAACAAAGAAGGCGCGTGTGCGGATTGCGGCGGACTCGGCCGCCAACTGACCTTCAGCGACGACCTGGTGATTCCGGATCCGGAAAAATCCGTGCGCGAAGGGGCGATCAAACCGTGGCGCATTGGGGGAAAAAATCTCATCATCAAACACAACGCCTTGCTCAAACAACTCGCCGAGCAATTGCCCTTCGATGCCGACGTGCCATGGAAAAAACTGCCGGCGGCCACACGTCACGCGATTTTACACGGGGCGGGGGAGCGCGAGTTTCAGTTCAAACTTCGACGTATGCGCGAACCAAAGGAGATGCCATTCGTCGGTGTGATAGATGATCTGATGACGAGCTTCCGCGAAACCGATAGCGAAGGATTTCGCGCGCGCCTTACGACCTACATGATCAGCGGAACTTGCCCCGCGTGTGCGGGGCGTCGGCTCAACGCGCGCAGCGCGGCAGTGCGCGTGGGCGCGGGCAAGAGCGCCCTCGGCTTTGCGGAATTTTGCGCGCTCGACATCGCCGCCGCAGGCGCGTTCGTGCGCGAATTGCGGCCTGCGTTGATGACGGTGAGTGCCGCCGAAGAAGTGCTCGCAGGCGTCGAGCAGCGTTTACATTTCCTCGCCGAAACCGGCCTCGGCTATCTCACGCTCGATCGCGAATACAGCACCTTGAGCGGCGGTGAATCCCAACGCGTGCGGCTCGCCACGCAACTCGGCATGGGCCTCGTCGGCGTCATCTACGTGTTGGATGAACCGAGCATCGGACTTCACGCGCGCGACAATCAAAAATTGCTCGCGACGCTGCGCGACCTGCGCGATCGCGGGAATACCGTCGTCGTCGTCGAGCACGACGAAGACACCATGCGTCAAGCGGATCAGCTGATCGAACTCGGACCGGGCGCGGGACGCGAGGGAGGGGAGATTCTTTTTCAGGGCACTCCCGCGGACTGCATGAAGTTGCCCGCGTCGGCTTCGCGCACCGGGGTTTATCTCGCAGGGAAAATGGGTGTGATGAAAGACGCCAAGACGCTCGTGCCCGACGGACGGTGGCTTACCGTGCGCGGTGCAGCGGAGAACAATCTCCAGAATGTCGATGCGACATTTCCTGTCGGCCTGCTCACGTGTGTTACCGGCGTTTCGGGCTCGGGTAAAAGTTCTCTCGTCAACGACATCCTCGCCACCGCCGCCGCGCGCAAATTAAACGGCGCGAAAATGCTCCCCGGCAAACATCGCGGACTCGCGGGACTGGAGCATTTCGAAAAATCCGTGCAGGTGGACCAGGAACCGATCGGGCGCAGCCCGCGGTCGAATCCCGCCACTTACGTCGGGTTGCTGGATTTGTTGCGTGATCTTTTTGCGAAAGTGCCTCTCGCCAAAGTGCGCGGCTACAAGGCGAGTCGGTTTTCCTTCAACGTGCGCGGCGGCCGCTGCGAGCGTTGCCAAGGCGACGGGCAGATCCGTCTCGACATGCAATTCATGGCCGACGCGTTTGCGCCGTGTCCGAGTTGTGACGGACGGCGTTTCAATCGCGAAACACTTGAGGTCCGCTTTCACGGCCAGAACATCGCCGATGTGCTCGCGCTCACGGTGCGCGAAGCGATGGAACTCTTCCGGGCGATTCCGCGCATCGCCGAAAAACTCGGCACGCTCGAAGCCGTCGGCCTCGGCTATCTGCAACTTGGACAATCCGCCACGACGCTGAGCGGTGGCGAAGCGCAGCGCCTCAAACTCTCGCTCGAACTGAGCAAGCGCGAACAGGGACGCACGCTCTACATTCTCGATGAGCCGACAACCGGCCTGCATTGGACGGATATTCAGCGTTTGATGGAGTTACTTTTTAAACTCCGTGACGCCGGCAACACCGTCATCGTCATCGAGCACAATCTCGACGTGATCAACCTTGCCGATTGGATCATCGATCTCGGTCCCGACGGTGGTCCAGCCGGGGGCGAGATTGTTTTTGCCGGACCGCGCACGGAGCTCGTCAGCACGCCGCGCTCGCACACAGGAACGGCATTAGCGAACTGGCGGCGCTGAGTATTGCCGCGGTGGCGGTGGGCAGAAACCTGCAACTTCGAGGACTCGTGTGGTGTGTTGGTAATATCCGGCCAACAACCGCCAACCTCGAAATATAACTTCCATGAAAAACCTCCTTCGCTCCACCGTCGCCGCGGCGACGCTCTCAATGACTCTCGCGCTCGCCGCGCATGCGGCCGATGACGCTGGTTACGTCGACATGGGCCAGTTGCTACCCGCCAGCAAAGGTCAGTTCGTCGAAATCAACTTGTCCCCCGCGATGCTCAAATTCGCCGCCCGTATGGCAAAATATCACGAGCCAGAAGCGGCGGAATTTCTCAGCGACATCAAACGGATCCGCGTAAACGTCGTCTCACTCGACAACTCCAACCGCGCGGAAAACATCGCGAAGATTGAAGCCGTGCGCACCAAGCTCGAACAACAGGGCTGGAGCCGCATGGTCACCGTCCGCGAAAAGAATGGCGGCGACGACGTCGCGATCTTTAGCAAAATCCGTGGCGACGAAATCATCGACGGGCTTGTCGTCACCGTAATCGACCGCCGAGGCGAGGTAGTCTTCGTCAACATTGTTGGCAACATCAGCGCCGACAAAATCGGGGCGCTCGCCGAAAAATACGACATTGCCCCGCTCCGCAAAGTGAAACTCCAAGTCAGCCAACGCTGAATCGGGGAAACGTCCACCAACGCACCAACCGGAGTCAGCCATGAACCAGACATTGCCCGTTCCTCCTGTCCGCCGCCGTAACTGGCCCTGGATTGTCGGCCTCCTACTGACTCCGTTTCTCGTGCTCGGGATTGCTGCCGCAAGTTATCTGACGCTTGAGAGCGACGCGGCCATGCTTCGCACGCAGGTCATGGCAGCTACCGGCACGACGTGGAAGACCAAGGTGCAATTCAACATCGGTCGCGCCACGCTCGGTGCCGTGGGTGCCGGCCTGAGTCTCGTCGATCATCAAGATATCGCCGATGCCCGTCTCGCGCTAGCAGCGGTGCGACACGCCAGCGTCGGTGTTTATGAACTCACTGGTGCGGCACCGCAGATTTCCCGCAGCAAATTGCTCACCGTCACCGATAACGCCATGCGGCAGCGCGGCTGGACACGCATGGTAAGCGTGGCCGAAGAACGCGAATCCGTCCTGATCTACGTTTCCGAGAATTCTTCCGCCAACGCGCCGCTTGAACTGTGTCTCGCAGTTGTCGGTGAACGCGAACTGGTCGTCGTCTCCACGCGCGTCTCGCCCGATGAGATTGGTGCCCTGGTCGAG
This sequence comes from Candidatus Didemnitutus sp., assembly GCA_030681265.1. GTDB lineage: Bacteria > Verrucomicrobiota > Verrucomicrobiia > Opitutales > Opitutaceae > Didemnitutus. The sequence continues at coordinate 20,910 of JAUXXD010000015.1, forward strand.
CGCCACGCCGGTAAAGCGCTTCGGCAAAACTTGCGCGAACACGCCAAGCTCTGAGCGCACGCCGAAGTTGCCAACGAGTCGGTTTACCCCGACTCGTTTTTCTTTATCAGAGACGACGATGATCACGCGCCAACCATGTTTGCGATTGGATTGCCACGTTGTCGCGGACCGTTGAAATTGGCGGCGTGTCTCGGACGCAACCCACCATAGTTCATCTCGATGCCGATGCGTTTTTCGTGTCGTGCGAGTTGGCTTTGAAGCCGGAGTTGCGCGGCACGAAGTGCGCCGTCGGAGGCCGCGAGCGGGGAATCATCTCCTCCGCGAGTTACGAAGCGAGGGCGTGCGGCGTTTATACGCCGATGGCAACGAAACTGGCACTGCAAGTTTGTCCGGATTTGATTCTCTTGCCGCACACCTCGGGACTCTACGGCAAAGTATCGCGGCAGATGTTTGATCTTTGCGAAACGCTCACGCCGTTGGTGCAACGTAAGTCGATCGACGAAGGTTATCTCGACATCGAGCCGTGCAGATACGGCGGTGTCGCCGAAATCACGCAGCGTGTGCGCGGCCTGCAAGAACGCATCACGGCGGAATTGGGAATCAATGCATCGTTCGGTGTCGCGACGAACAAGCTCGTCGCCGCCATCGCGAGCAAAGCGCGTAAACCAAAAGGCTTCACTGTCGTGCTACCGGGAGACGAGGCTGCGTTTCTCGCCCCGCTGCCGATCAATGTGTTGCCCGGCATTGGCAAAAAATCCGAGGAACGCGTGCGCGCGGCGGGCATCAACGTCGTGGGTGACTTGTTCACGCGCGGTGAAGACGAATTAGAAGCACACTTCGGCAGCAGTTGGGCGGACATGTTGACGATGGCACGAGGCGAGGATGATCGTGCGGTTGAAATCGAACACGACGACGCCAAGTCCTACTCCCAACAGGAGACCTTTGCGTGTGATATTCGTGATTTTTCCGAAATCGAACGTATCGCAAAGCGCATGATCGACGAGTTGCTTTGCACGATTCGCGCGGACGGCAAGCGTGCGAAAACGTTGACCGTCAAAGTGCGTTACCCGGGCATGGAGAACAGCACGTGTGGTCAAAGTTTGGCGACAGCGACGGATTTGGAAGCGCCGTTTTATGCTTTAGTTGCGCCGTTGCTGCGGGCGGCGTGGAAACAGCGTCGTCCCTTGCGTTTGGTTTCGGTGCGGTTCTCGGGCATCGAAGATCAGCCCGCTCAGTTGGAGATGTTCAGCGAGGCGACGGAGAAACGGCGGCGGCTCGCCGCGGTGCTCGACCAACTCAATCAAGGTAAGCAACCCGCAGTGCAGCGCGGCCATCAGTTGCCACCGGCGCATTGAACGTTGCGAGGGCGTGCGGAAGGAAGTGCGAATCGCGGCTTGGTTCTGGCCGCGCTCCTGTGCATGGTGAAGCGATGTCACTTTCCGCAGTCGATTCCCGCATCGCCGCCGCCAAAGCAGCTGTCGCCTCACAAACGAAGACGCTCCATGCCGAATTCGGCAAAGCACGGGTTGAGATCAAATACGACGGCACGCGCGTCACCAACGTCGATGTGGCGATTTCCGAGGCAATCCAAGCGGCAATCACGACGGCATTTCCAGAGGACCAATTTTTCAGCGAAGAATTGGCCGTAACGGCGGAACCGGTGCCGGTGACAGCGCGCTTTTGTTGGGTGCTTGATCCGATTGACGGCACCAACAATTACGCGAACGGCATCATCTACGTATCGATCTCACTCGCCCTGTTGGAAAATGGCGTGCCGATCTACGGCGTCATTTACGATATGGCGCGGCGTGTGTTGATGCACGGCGGACCGGGGCGTGGCGTGTGGGACGATGGCCAACCGGCCCGCGTGAGCGAGAGTGCGCCGCACACGCACAGTCTGATCGGTTTTCATTCCCCGGTCGAAAAGAGCTACGCGGCCGAAGGCAAGCGCCTGATTGAAAATTTTAAAATTCGCGGTCTCGGCAGCAGTGCGTTGCATCTGGCGTATGCAGCGGTCGGGCATTTGGAAGGCGTCGTCGAACACAACAACCGTATTTGGGATGTCGCGGCGGCGGCAGCCATGATCAACGAAGGTGGTGGGGAGATTCATTATCTCACGCCGACACCGTTTCCGATGACCGCGTTTTGGTTGAAGTCCCCGCGCGTCCAATACGTCGCGGGCAACCGCACGATGTGCGCGCGGTTGCACGAAATCCTCGAACGCTAAACTTGGTAGACTTGGAGCGGCTGCGGATCGAGCAGCTTGGCGTGGGGCAAACGTTCGACCAGTTGCGCCATGAACCAATCCCGCGCCGGCTGGTCGCCGTGGGTGAGCACGATGGAGCGCGGTTCGCATTGCACCGCATAATCCATCAACTCGTCGCGGTCGGCATGGCCGGAGAGTTCAAAGCGTTCGATGCGGCAACGCACCTTCGACTTCACATTGACGGCCGCGAAGAGAAATTCGTCGCCCTTGCGCACGGCCTGCAGTTTGCCGCCGGGCGTATCGGGATCGCAGTAACCGACGAAGCAAATCGCGTTGTTTGCTCCGCCGAGCAAACACGAGGCCAAGGTGTAGGAGGGCGTCTTTTCCACCATCATACCTGAGCTAACGACGTAGATACCTTGCTCGTGCGGTTGCTTGCCGGGCACGAGGTCGCGTGGCGATTTGCGCACGTGGAGATCCTTCAGAATCGTGCGCGTGAAGTGCACGAGATTCGTCTTCTTCGCGATATCGTCGAAATAGTTGCACAGGTCGAGTCCGAGGCCCGTCGCGAAAATCGGTGCCTGAACTAGTTTGCCGAACTTCCGCGCATCGTGGAACAAGGCGAAGATTTCCTGCATGCGGCCGAGTGCGAAAACGGGAATCAGCACCGAGCCACCGTGGGCGATCGTAGTGTTGATTTGATCGATCAAGCGCATCACTTCGCTGGTGCGGTCTTGGCCGACCGGGCGCTCTGTGGCGCCGCGCGTCGTTTCCATCACGAGTGTATCAAAGTGTCCCTTGGGGAATTTCGCCGGCCCGAGAATCCGTTGCGTTTCGAAGAGCACATCGCCGGTGAAGAAAATGCGGCGGTGTTTGTGGACGATTTCGACGCCTGCGGCACCGGCCACGTGTCCGGCTGGATGGAGCGTGAATTCGATTTCGTCGTGCTTGCCTGTAAATTTCTTGGGAATGCCAAACGGGTGAGCGTGCACGCGCGCCATGACGCGGTCGATTTCCTCGTGCGTGAAAAGCGGGTAATCCATCACGTTTTTCTCGGCGCGTTCCCGCACCATGACGTTGGCAGAATTATGCAGCATGCGATCGATCAACATGCGACTCGGCACGGACAACACGACCGGCGTGTTGGGGTGAGCCCGCATCAGCAGGGGTAGCGAACCGATGTGGTCGAGGTGGCAATGCGTAATGATGATCAGGTCCAGTTCGACGCCTTCCAAGGGTGTCAAATCCGGCGCGGCCTTGCTACCCACCGATTTCGGATTCAATCCGCTATCGATGACAAAGTGGAAATTACCGAGTTGGCAGTAGAGCGAGTTGGCACCGATGCCGCCGTCGCGATTGAGATCAATAATCTTCATTAACTTTAGCCAAAGAGGCGCAGCGGCGGTGAGAGCGCAAGGGAAAGCGCGTTCGTGCCCTCACGACTGCGGCGAAGGAATTTCGAGTGCATACTCGGGAATGCGCACGAAGATGCGCGCGCCTGCTTCATCGAGCCCGTGAAAGCTGCCATGCACCCGCGCATTGGTGCCGGTGAGATGGTAGCTGTTGTAGGAAAAATGTTCGCCCGGCGCGAGGCGCGGCGACTTGCCGACAATGCCATCGCCTTCGATGACCAATTGCGTGCCATCCGCGTGGAGCACGACCCATTTTCGACCGAGCAAGGTGATGCTACGATCCGAGTCGTTGTGAATCGAAAGGAAGTAAATGAAAGCGTGGGGACGGTCCGGCGGAAACTCCGCGCCGCCGCGTTGGTAGACGAGATTATCTAATTCAACGCGTAGACCTGGTAATTCCTCTGCGCTCGCGTTCATTGGCGGTTGTGAGTGCGCGGGACGTGCAGTTGAATCTCGCCAGCGGAGAAATTTATGAAGCACATCGCTGAAGTTGCACGGGAAATTGGCATTGCTGAAGAGCATCTACTGCTTTTCGGCCGAGACAAGGCGAAGGTTTCGCTGGCGGCACTTGATCCCGGAGCGCCGCAAGGTCGCTTAATCTTGGTGTCGGCGATCACGCCGACACCGGCGGGCGAGGGGAAGACCGTGACTTCCATTGGACTGGCCCAAGGTCTGCGCAAACTCGGACGACGATCCGCACTCGCGCTGCGTCAACCGTCGATGGGGCCAGTCTTCGGACGCAAGGGCGGTGCGACTGGCGGTGGCCAGAGCACGGTGCAGCCCGCCGCAGACATCAATCTGCACTTCACTGGAGATTTTCACGCGATCACCTCCGCGCACAATTTGTTGTCCTCGATCATCGACAATCAACTGCACCAAAAACAGACCGCGCTCCAACCGAGCCAAGTGCTGTGGAAGCGGGTTCTCGACGTCAACGATCGCGCATTGCGACACATCGTGCTCAATGCGGGCGCGAAATCGGGTGAACGCTCCAGCGGCTTCGACATCACGGCGGCGTCGGAAATCATGGCCATTCTGTGCCTCTCTGCATCGATGGATGATCTGCGCGCGCGACTCGAGCGTATCGTCGTAGGCTTTACGACGGAAGGGGTGCCGGTGCGGGCGGCGGAGTTTCGCACCACTGGGGCCATGCTCGCGTTGTTGCGCGATGCGTTGAAACCCAATCTGGTGCAGACGATCGAAGGCGTGCCAGCCTTCGTGCATGGCGGTCCCTTCGCCAATATCGCGCACGGCTGCAACTCGGTCCTCGCCACGCGTCTCGCGCTGCAACACGCCGATTACGTAGTGACCGAGGCTGGTTTCGCCTTCGACCTTGGTGGGGAAAAGTTCATCGACATTAAGTGCCGCCAGAGCGGCTTGAGTCCGGACGCGATTGTCATCGTGGCCACCGTGCGCGCATTGAAGCTCCATGGCGGGGCCGCGCTGACGGAGTTAACCGTGCCCAATTTGGAGGCGCTGGAATTGGGACTGGCCAACCTCGAAGCGCACGTGACCGCGGCCTGCAGTTTCGCTCGACCAGTGCTTGTGGCACTCAATCGATTCCCGACTGACAGCGACGAGGAGATCACCCGGGTGCATGCGTTCTGTCACGCGCTTGGTGTGCGCTCGGCTAACTCGGAAGTGTTCGCCCGCGGCGGGGAGGGCGGGCGCGAGCTCGCCGAGGCTTTGCTGGCTGAGTTGCCGAGCCATCGCCAATCCCTCACGCCCACCTATCCCGACGAATTGCCGGTGCGGGCCAAAATGGAAGCCGTCGCCCAACGCTTTTATGGTGCCGACGGCGTCGATCTCTTGCCGGAAGCGGAAGCGAAACTTGAATTGCTCGAACTGGCAGGCTTCGGCAAATTGCCCATTTGCATGGCCAAGACGCAGAATTCGTTGTCGGACGACGCCGCGAAATTCGGGCGACCGCGCGGTTTCCGCATCACCGTGCGCGATTTCGAACTCGCGGCCGGCGCCGGTTTCATCGTGGCGCTCACCGGCCAAATGATGCGGATGCCCGCGTTGCCGAAGATTCCCGCGGCCGAACGTATCGACGTCGATAGCAGCGGACTCGTGGTTGGCATCTCCGGCACCTGAGTGCGGCGACGACGGCACCTTGGGTTTGCACGGAGCGAAGTAGGACGCGCGCCATGGTGTTTCGCACTTGCCAGTGTCGCGCGGCGGTCGGCAAACAAGTGCATGGCAAAGTTCGCGCTTCTCTCCGTCAGTGATAAAAAGGGCCTCGCGGAATTCGCGGCCACTCTCGTTCGTCAGCATGGCTATACGCTGCTCTCCACGGGCGGCACGGCGAAGTTGCTGGCCGATTCGGGACTGCCGGTGACCGAAGTCGGCGCGCATACGGGTTTTCCCGAAATCATGGAAGGGCGCGTCAAAACGTTGCACCCGAAAATCCACGGTGGTCTGCTTTGCCGCCGCGACAAGCCCGCACACCTCGCGCAAGCGGCGGAAAATCAGATCGAGTTGATCGATCTGGTGGTAGTGAATCTTTACCCATTCGAGCAAACTGTGGCGCGTCCTACGGTAGAGTTTGAGGAAGCGATTGAAAATATCGACATCGGCGGACCGTCGATGCTGCGCAGTGCGGCAAAAAATCACGCGGGCGTCACCGTGGTGTGTGATCCGGCCGATTACACGGGCGTGTTGGCCGCGCTGGCCGATGAAAACGCGCTAGCCGAGCTGCGGCGCAAATTGGCGCTCAAAGTTTTTCAGCGCACGGCCAGCTACGACGCAGCGATCGCGCGCTATCTGGAGCTTCAACAAGCGGAACCGGATATCGACGCGCTGAGTGGTTTTCCATCGACGTATTCGCTTACCTTGCCGAAGGTGCAGCGCTTGCGCTATGGTGAGAATCCGCACCAAAAAGCGGCGCTCTACGGCACGTTCCACGACCACTTCGAGCAGCTGCAGGGCAAGGAACTCAGTTACAACAATCTCCTCGATATTACGGCGGCAACTTACCTCATCGGCGAGTTCGAGAAGCCGACGGTGGCGATTTTAAAGCACACGAATCCCTGTGGCGTCGCGAGCGACACAACCCTGCTCGGGGCTTGGGAGAAAGCTTACGCGACCGACCGGCAGGCGCCATTCGGGGGAATTATTGTCGTGAATCAAACGCTGGGGCTCGAAGTTGCGGAGCAAATCAAGGACATCTTTACCGAAGTGATTATCGCGCCGCGTTTCAGCGAGGAGGCACGCGCCATGTTTGCGAAGAAAAAAAATCTACGCCTCATGATCGCCAAAGGAGGTATCGGCGCGGACGCCTTACAGGAAGTGCGCTCTGTCATTGGCGGTGTGCTCGTGCAAGATCGCGATCGCACGCTCGGCAACGTGCGTGAGTTCAAAGTCGTCACGGAACGGCAACCAACTGCGGAAGAGTGGGAAGCGATGCTTTTCGGCTGGAAGGTCGGCAAACACGTAAAGTCGAATTCGATCGTTTATTGTCGCGGTGAACAAACGCTGGGAGTCGGGGCAGGGCAGATGGCCCGGGTCGACAGCTCCCGCATCGCGGTGTGGAAGGCGGGCGAGGCCAAACTCGATTTGCGCGGCTCCGTGGTGGCTAGTGAGGCATTGTTCCCCTTTGCTGATGGCCTCCTGGCGGCAGCGGATGCTGGTGCAACGGCGGCGATCCAGCCCGGCGGTGCGCTTCGCGACGAAGAAGTGATTAAAGCGGCGAACGAGCGCGGCATGGCGATGGTCTTCACTGCCAGCCGACATTTCAAACATTAGGCTAAGTTCGCCTTGGCCCGCGGCACTGGGTTGCTTAGCGTCGTTTTATGAAGCGATTCCTCCAGACGGTGCTGTGGCTCACGACGGTTTTTCTCACCGGTTGCTACACCGTGCCGGAAACCGGACGGAGTTCGTTGATGATGATGGGGGCTGATGAAGAAGCGCGGCTTGGGGCGACGGAATTTGCCAAAATGCGCTCGAGCGAACCCGTCTCGCGCGACCCAGCGGCCAATGCCCGCGTGCAGCGGATCGGTCAGCGCATCGCCAATGTCGTGGGGAGCGACTTGCCGTCGGCGCAGTGGGAATTTGTGGTGTTCGATGGTCCGACCACGGTGAACGCGTTTGCGTTGCCCGGCGGGAAAGTCGGCGTTTACACGGGCTTGCTCAATTTGGGTTCTTCCGGTTTCTTAGTGGGTCGGTGAGGACGGGAGCACGGGCAACAGGTTGAGTTTCCCGCAGTGAAAAAGAATTCGCGTCCGATAGTTGGCGAAGCGGCGGAAGCCGCGGGCATCGGCC
>JAUXXD010000016.1 GCA_030681265.1 Candidatus Didemnitutus sp.
CGGGTGCGGCGGGTTTGGTCAGCTCGCGCATCGGATTCGGGAGCGCCTCCTCTTTGAAGAGCTGGAACTTCGACTTCACGGGACGGCGCGGCCAGAAGTTATTCTCGAGGTTGCAATCGACCAATTCCTGACGCGGGTCGAAGGTGACGGCCTTGAGCTCCTTCGTGGTCATGATGAGCTTGGAGGTTTTCTCGGTGTTGAAGCGCCAGATTTCCGCGGGGAGGACGCGTTCCTCGGAGGTGCCGTCGGTGTAGTCAAGTTGGAGGATCAAGGGCGTGAGGAGTCCGCCGACGTTGGAGAACTCGATCACGTAGAAGTTGCGCGCGGTGGCGAGGAGGGCGGGGTCGATTTTCTCCTCCTGCAATTCCTTGAGCAGCGCGGCGTATTTTTTTCGGTCACTTGGGAGCACGGTGGCTTCGTCGTAGCTGTCGTAGAAGTCTTTCAGCTCGGGGAATCGATCAACGCGTTTGGGGAGGGCGGCGTTGCGTTCGCGCGTGCGGGTGATGGGGAGCGCTTGTTTTTCGGCCTCGTTTTTTGGCTTTTCGATCGCGGGGTCGCGCGAGTCGAGTTGGAGCCATTTCACTTCGTCGATGGAAACATCGACGTGATCGACGCTGTAGAACCAACCGCGCCAGAACCAATCGAGGTCGATGCCGCTGGCGTCTTCCATCGTGCGGAAGAAATCGGCGGGGGCGGGGCGCTTGAACATCCAGCGTTGCGCGTAGGTGCGGAAAGCGTGGTCGAACAATTCGCGGCCGAGGATGTGTTCGCGCAGGAGCGTGAGGGCGACGGTGGGTTGCGCGTAGCTGTTGTAGCCGAGTTCGGCGATGGACTCGGAATTGGTCATGAGCGGCACGCGGTCGTCGCGCAGCATGTAGGCGGTGATTTCGCGTTCGTTGCGCCGCTGCGGGTAGTCCTGTTCCCACTCTTCCTGCGCGAGGTATTGCACGAAGGAGTTGAGGCCCTCGTCCATCCACGTCCATTGGCGTTCGTCGGAGTTGACGATCATAGGGAAGTAGTTGTGACCGACTTCGTGGATGACGACGCCGATGAGCGCGTATTTGGTGCGCTTCGGGTAGGTGCCGTCTTCTTTCGGGCGCGGGCCGTTGAAGCTCACCATCGGATACTCCATGCCGCCGACGGGGCCGTTGATCGACCAGGCAACGGGGTAGGGATAGTTGAACGTGTAACGCGAGAAAACTTCGATGGTGTGGACGATGGCGTGCGTGGAATACTTCTCCCAGAGCGGCATGCCTTCGAGCGGGTAGGCCGACATCGCCATGACTGGTTTGCCGGCGTGCAGGTGGTCGCGCACGGCCATGGCGTCCCAAACGAATTTGCGCGACGAGGCGAAGGCGAAGTCGCGGACGTTTTCGGCGTGGAACACCCACGTCTTCTTGCCGGTCGGCTGGGCGGCTTGCGCGGCACGGGCTTCGTCGGGCGTGACGATAAACACCGGCTGATCGAACGACGTCTCGGCTTGCGTGAGGCGGGCGCGTTGTGTGGCGGTGAGGACTTGCGCGGGATTTTGCAACGCGCCGGTGGCGGCGACGACGTGGTCGTTGGGCACGGTGAGGCGCACGGTGTAGTTGCCAAATTCGAGCGTGAACTCGCCGGTGCCAATGAATTGTTTGTGCATCCACCCGGCGTAATCCGTGTAGGCGGCGAGACGCGGGAACCACTGTGCGATAGTGTAGATGCAATTGCCGTCCTTTTCGAAGAACTCGTAGCCGGTGCGCTCGGTGAGACGCTTGGCGTCGTTGAGCGGGAACGACCAACGCAGCTTGAATGTCAGCGACGCGCCCGCGGCGAGCGGTTGCGGCAAGTCGAGACGCAGCATCGTTTTCACGATCGTGTGCGCGAGCGGTTGGCCCGCGGCGTCCGTGACGCCGGTGATCGTCATCGCGCCGTCGTAGGTTTCTTGCGCGAGGAGGCGATCGACGGCGCCGTAGGTGATCTTGTCAGCGCTGGGGCCGCGGCGGGCGGGTGGCGCGGCGCGGCCGTCGCTGTCGTGCGCTTGGTAATTCTGATCCAGTTGCAACCAGAGGTAGACGAGCGTGTCGGGCGAGGCGTTGTGGTAAGTGATCGTCGCCGCACCGGTGAGCGTCCGTTGCGTGTCGTCGAGTTCGACGTCGATGTCGTAGTCGGCGCGGTTCTGCCAATAGGCGTGGCCCGGAGCGCCGGAGGCGAGGCGCTGGGCGTTGGGCGTGGGCAACAGTTGTTCGAGCTGTTGGAACTTAGCAACGGGACTGCCGGGCTGAGCAGCGAAGAGCGCAGACGCTGGCAATGCAGCCACTAGGAAAGCGTGGAGAAATTTCATGCGGGGAAGGGGGCGCGACACGCTTGGATTTACCGTGTCGAGAAGCCAGCCGATTTTGGCGCGCGGCTTAGTTAACCGAGTGCGTGTTGCAAGTCAGCGATCAGGTCGTCGATGTGCTCCAAGCCAACGGAAAGACGAAGAAGATTGTCGGGTGTCGGCGAGTCGGCCCCTTCGATCGGTTTGCGGTGTTCGAGCAAACTTTCGACGCCGCCGAGACTGGTGGCGCGCGTGATGAGTTGCACGCGCCCGGCGACGGCCCGCGCCGCGGCGAGATCACCGCGCACTTCGAACGACAACATCGCGCCGCCGCTCGCCATCTGGCGTTGCGCGATGGCGTGACCGGGATGCGTGGCGAGGCCGGGATAATTGACGCGCTCGACGCGCGGGTGGGCGGCAAGAAATCCCGCGAGCTTCGCCGCCGTCGCGGATTGGGCGCGGAGGCGCACCGGCATCGTCGCGAGACTGCGCAGCAACAACCAACAATCAAATGGCGCCGGCACGGCACCGCCGAGTTTTTGCCACGAGCGCAGGCGTGCCGCGGTCTCGGGCGGACAATCGTGGCCGACGATCAGCGCACCGCCGAGCACGTCGCTGTGCCCGCCGATATACTTCGTCGTTGAATGCATCGCGATATGCGCACCGAGCGCGAGCGGTTGCGTGAGCAGCGGTGTGGCCCAGGTGTTGTCGGCGACGACTAATGCACCCGCGGCGCGACCGAGTAGCGCGAGCGCGGCAATGTCGGCAATTTTTAAACGCGGATTGGAAGGTGTTTCGATCCAGACGAGCGCGGTCGGTTGCGCCAACGCCTTCGTGACCGCGGTGAGGTCGGAAAAATCCACGAAGTCGGCGACGATGCCCCAGCGGCCAAACTCCTGTTTCACGAGGTGGCGGGTGCCGTGGTAGATGTCGTCGGGAAACACGACGCGTGCGCCCGGCGCCAGCGCTTGCAACACCGCCGCGGTGGCGGCTTGGCCTGACGCGAAGGCCAGCGCCTCGCGTCCGCCTTCGAGCGTGGCGAGGGCGGTTTCGAGCGCGGCGCGGTTGGGCGATTCGGTGCGCGAGTAAACGAAGCCGCGTGACATCGCGCCGTCGGCATCGCGTTCGAACGTGGTGGCCAGCACCGGACTCGCCGCGACCGCGCCGGTGGTGGGATCGACGGCGCGACCAGCGTGAACGGCCAGCGTGTCGAGATGCGCGGATTTTTTCATGGGGAATTATTTTCGAAAGAGAACGTGACTAGCCCAAGTCGATCGCCGCGAGCCAAACAAGTTTGTAATATAATACGTTACAAGCCGGCTCGGTGATGGGAGAGGGGGAAGCGGCTGAATTTCGCGTGCGGCGGCGGTGGATCAGTAACCGACGGCGGCGGAGTCGCCTTTGCGCGGGTCGGCGGCGCCGTGGCGGAGGCCGGTGGCGGGGTCGATGAAAATGGTCTCGGCGTCGCCTTGGGTGGCGCCTTCGTATGATTTGCGCTCGGGGATCGTGTGGCCGAGCGCGGTGAGGATAGCGTGCGTGTCGGGCGACATGCCGTAGCGTTCGAACGTGACGATGTCGGGCATCCACTGGTTGTGAATACGCGGGGCTTCCACGGCGGCCATCACGGGCATTTGGTGATCGATGACGTTGGTGATGACTTGGAGGACCGTGTTGATGATGGTCGGCCCGCCGGGGCTGCCGGTGACGAGGAGCGGCTGGCCCTTTTGCAACACGATCGTGGGGGTCATGGAGGAGAGCGGACGTTTGTGTGGCGCGATGGCGTTGGCTTCGCTTTGGATGAGACCAAACATATTTGGCGTGCCAGGCTTCGAGGTGAAGTCGTCCATTTCATTATTCATCAGAATACCGGTGCCGGGAATGGTGACGCCGGAGCCGAAGCCGCCGTTGATGGTATAAGTGTTGGCGACGGCGTTGCCCTCGGCATCGACGACGGAGAAATGGGTGGTCTCGGTGGACTCGGCGCGGGCGGCGGCGACGAATTTACCGAGGCCGGGCTGCACGGCGGCGGCGGGCGTGGCGCGGTCGGGCGAGAAATCCGCCATGCGTTTGTGCGCGTAGGCGGGATCGAGTAATTGATTGACCGGCACGTGGACGAAGTCGGGATCGCCGAGGTATTCGGCGCGGTCGCGGAAGGCGCGCTTCATGACTTCGGCGAACAGGTGGTATTTCGCGGCGGAGTTGTGGCCGAGTGCGCCGACGTCGTGCGGTTCGAGCATTTGCAACATTTGCAACAACGCGATGCCGCCGGAGCTTGGCGGGGGCATCGTGAGAATTTCGAGGCCGCGGTAAGTGCCGCGCAGCGGTGTGCGTTCGACGGGGCGGTAGCCGGCGAGGTCGGCGAGCGTGATCAGGCCGCCGTGTTGCGCCATGCCGTTGGCGATGAGGCGTGCGGTTTCGCCTTCGTAGAATTCGCGCGGGCCGTGCGCCTGCAAACGCGCGAACGTCGCGCCGAGGTCGGCCTGCACCCAGCGTTCACCGCTGGCGTAGAACTCGCCGTTTTTGAGAAACACCGCTTTGGTTTCGGCGAATTGGCTGAGGAGCGGCGCGGCCTTGCGCAGACCAAGCGCGGTGGTTTGGGAAACGAGGTGGCCGTCGGCGGCGAGACGGCGCGCGGGCTCGCAGAGTTCGGCCCAGGTCACTTTGCCGGAACCGTAGTGGGCCAACGCGTGCGCGAATCCCGCGATGTTGCCCGGCACACCGCTGGCACGCCAACCGACCGTGGAGGAATCGTGTCCTTGGCGCAGTGCGCCGTCCGGAGTGAGATACATTTCGCGCGTCGCAGCGGCGGGCGCGGTCTCGCGGTAATCGATGGCGATTTGGCGGCCGTCGGCAAGGTGCACGAGCATGAAGCCACCGCCGCCGAGTGGGCCAGCCCACGGATAGACCACGGCGAGCGCGAGACCGGTGGCAATGGCGGCATCGACGGCGTTGCCCCCCTGCTGGAGAATTTCGACGCCCGCCTGCGATGCGAGCACGTGCGCCGAGGCCACCATGGCGTGGCGGGCTTCGACGGCGCTTCGTTGCGCGAAGACCGGTGCGGCGGGCAGGAACAACAAGGGGAGCACGAGCGATGCGGTAACGAAACGGCGGGGGAAGCGCATACGGGCAGATTCCGATGGCGTGACCCCTTTCTCAAGTCGCAATCGCGTCGGGCGTAATCCTACGTAATTTGTGCGTCATGTCCCTTGTGTCGGGCGGGCCGCAGGGTATCGTGTGCGGCGAGAACTAGTAACTTCGGGATCAAGTCCGATCCCTAACCCACGCAATCCATGATCAACTATCCCTCCTCTCGAGGGACGACCAGTCCAGTCGTTCTTCGTCGCGGCCGTGTTTTCAGCACCGCTGCTTTTGTCCTCGGTGCGCTCACGCTCGCTGCTTTTGCGCAGCCTGCGCCCGCAGCTGCACCCGTTCCCCCCAAGGATGACCTCGTGAAACTCGAGGCATTCGTCGCCACGGGCTCACGCTTCAATGATCGCACCGTCACCGAGTCCTCGGTGCCGATCGATGTTGTCTCCGGTGCCGACCTGCGCGCCGGCGGCTACACGGAGACGAACCAGATGCTGCAAGCCGCCGTGCCTTCGTATAATTTTCCGCGCCCCACGGTGGCTGACGGCACGGATCATATTCGTCCGGCCACGTTGCGTGGTCTTGCACCGGACCAGACGCTCGTGCTGCTCAACGGCAAGCGCCGTCATTCGAGTTCGCTCGTGAATGTTAACGGCACCGTCGGCCGTGGCTCCGTATCGGTGGATTTGAATACCATCCCCGCTGCCATGATTGAGCGCATCGAAGTGTTGCGCGACGGGGCGTCGGCCCAATACGGCTCTGATGCCATCGCGGGTGTGATCAACGTCATTCTCCGTAAAGACTCCGGCTACGGTCTCCTCGGCACCTACGGGGTGACGACGGAAGGCGACGGCCAAGTGATCGACGGCAGCGCGTGGGCCGGTATGCCGATGGGCAACGGCGGCTCGCTCTTCGTCAACTTGTTCTACCGCGATCGCGGTAACACCAACCGCAGCGCGCGTGACACGCGCCAGCAATATTTCGGCACTACGGCGGGCTTGCCCTCGGCGATCTCGGGCGCCGTCGGTTCCGGCACGAGCGCGCCACCCGTCGGCACCACGTTCGATCCGCGCGAAGCCACCATCAATCGCCTTAATCACCGCCACGGTGACGGCGATTCCGAGGACACCGGCATTATGTTCAATGCGTCGCTGCCACTCGAAGGCGGTCGAACATTTTATGCGTTTGGCGGTTACTCATCCCGTAATGGTCAAGCCGCCGGCTTCTTCCGCCGCCCCGGTGACAATCGCACCGTCCGCGCAATTTACCCGAACGGTTTCCTCCCGTTGATCAATTCCGATATCGAAGATTTCTCGCTCGCCGCCGGCCTCAAGGGCCGCGCGAGCAACTTCGATTGGGATTTCAGCTCGGTCTACGGTGGCAACGACTTCGGCTTCGTGATCTCAAACTCCGCCAACGTCACGCTGGGATCCGCCAGCAAGACCCGCTTCGACGCCGGCACGCTCGGCTTCCGCCAGTGGACTAACAACCTCGACTTCACCACCACGTGGGACATGGGCGGCCAAGTGGTGAAAGCCGCCTACGGCGCCGAATTCCGCTGGGAAGGTTACAAGATCAAGGCCGGTGAACCCGACTCTTACCGCGACGGTGGCATTCGTATTCTCGATGGACCCGCTGCCGGCACCCAAGGGGCCCCGGGCGCGCAGGTGTTCCCCGGCTTCCGCCCCAGCGATGCCATCAACACCTCCCGCAATAGCTACGCGGCCTATGTCGATTTCGGCACCACGTTCAACGACATCACGGACCTGTCCTTCGCCGCCCGCTTCGAAGACTTCAGCGATTTCGGTAGCACCTTTGACATGAAGGTGACCGGTCGCGTCAAAGTCGGCTCGGCGCTCGCCTTCCGCGGCTCCGCCAGCACGGGTTTCCGCGCGCCCCACCTCGCGCAACAATGGTTCTCGTCCACCGCGACGAATTTTATCGGCGGCATTCCGTTTGAAAATAAAACGTTCCCGACCTCGGACCCCGTGGCGAAATTGCTCGGCGCTTCGCCGCTCAAGCCCGAAGAATCCGTCAACGCCTCCATCGGTTTGACTTATCAGCCAACCGACCGTTTCACCGCGTCCGTCGATTTCTACAACATCACGATCGACGACCGCGTCGTGCTCTCGTCGAACTTCACCGGTGGCCCGATCGGCGCGTTTCTCGCCGCCAACGGTCAGGCTCAAGCCAACGGTGGCCGCTACTTCACCAACGCGGTCGACACCCGCACCCGCGGCGTCGACGTCAACGCCCGTTACACTTGGAAGCTCGAAGAAATGGGCGAACTCGCCCTCAGTGCCGCCGTCAACGTCAACGACACCACCGTCACCAAAATTCGCGCCACGCCCACCCAACTCGCTGGCATCGGCGTCACCACGCCGATCTTTGACCTCACGGAACAAATCCGCATGGAAGAAGGTTCGCCGAAGAACGTCATCAACCTGAACGCGAACTGGAAGCTCAATGACCTCACGTTCAACCTGCGCCACGCTCGCTACGGTGAAGTGTCGGTCGTCGCCAACACCAGCGTCAGCGCCGCCCAAGTCGCCGCCGAACAAGCGGCCGGCTACAAGGTGCGCACCGTGCCGAATGGCGCGAATTTCCAGTTGATTCAGGACTTCTCGCCGAAGTGGATCACCGACCTCGACGTCAGCTACCGCGTTAACGCCAACCTCACGGTTTCCGCCGGCGCGAACAACCTGTTCGACGTCTATCCCGACAAAAACGTCAGCGTAAACAACAACGCCGGCATCTTCGTCTACAACGGTGTGTCGCCCTTCGGTTTCAACGGCACGTTCTACTACGGCAAGTTCAGCTACAAATTCTAAGCCGCGCGCCCGCTCGGCGGGAACCGCGGGGCCAACTCTCGGCGCGGGCGATAATCGCCCGCGCCTTTTTTTGCGCCCCCCCCACCGCCGCGCCCGCTGTGCCCGCCGTCGCGCCCGCCGCCGCGCCCGCCGCCGTGCGCTGTGCCCGCGCGCCCGGAGATTTCCTTTCGCGCGCCTATCCCCGCCCAATCAGGTTTGTAATATAATACGTTACAAACTTCCGTCCGGCACGTGACGGTCGGTTGGAACCAAATAGGTTACAAACCGACGGGTGGCGTTACGCAGGAGTGTTGGTGGTGTCACTCGACAGCCGGGGTGCTCTGGCGGGCGCGGGTGGACACGGCGGTGGTGCAAAATCGGCGTCGCCAACGGGCCGGGGATCACGTTGCCTCGCGCGATGACTCCTATCGATGGACTGCGTTCGCCGGGCGACAAGTCGGTGGCCTATCTCTATCATCTCGGGCGCATGTTCGATAAGATGCGTCTGCAGCAGGCGGGCAAATTACCGGAGGATTTTCAGCGCAACTACGGCCTCTCCTTCGGGCTCGACGGACAATTGTGCGGTTTCCTCGGCGTCGAGTTTAGCGCCATCGAAGCCCGCGTGCGGGAAGGCGGCACCGATGCCGATATCGCCGAATGGATTTTCGCGCACGGCTTCCGGCCCAACCGTCAACAGGTGCACGTGTGGAACGAATACATCCGCAAACTCGGCTGGAACGACCGCGCCACCGCCGTCGTCGCCAAAGCCAAGGAAGCAGCGGGCATCGTGGATCGTCCCGATCTCATCACCGTATTTGAGAGCATCGACTTCAGCGAAGGCCGTGAGCCCGCGCCGCCGCGCTAAGCGTCCCCCGTCGGGTTTTATAGATCACGGAAGTTGACTCCGCGGGGCGCACCTAAATCTAGGTGGTTTGGTCGTTAGCCCTGCCAAATAGCCCTGCCTAAGTTGCCGCACTTCATGTTTCTACTCGAGCGCCACGCAGAAATCCCGCTCCACGAACTCGGCGCATTCATCCAACGGTGCGTCGATTCAGGCGCGACAATCGTCGTCGTGACGCGCAACCCCGACGGCAAAACCTTCGCGGTCAGCGTCGAACGTGGTTGAGGCGCGGCAAGCGGCGCCACTTGGGCTGCGCCGCGTCACTCAAGCTGATGGCGCCGCCGTTTCCGGAGGCGGCGTGGCGGGAATCGTTTCACCGTCGCGCAAGAGTCGGGCGAGTTCGCGATAATCGGTCTTCCCCGAGCCGAGTTTGGGAATATTCTGCACGAAACGCAGTTCACGCGGCGCGCAGAGATTGCTGAGTCCTTTGGCGCGAATGGCGGCGCGCACGTCGCTGAGCTGGAGGCGCGGTTCGTTGGCGAGGGCGACGAGTTTCTCGCCCTTGTCCACATCGGGCACGGCCACGACGGCCAAGGCGCAACGCAAGCCGAAGTGCGGAAATGCTCCGCCGAGCGCATCCTCGACGGCGGTGAGCGAAATCATTTCGCCGCTGACCTTGGCGAAGCGTTTCTGGCGTCCGAGCACGGTGACGTAGCCGTCTTCGTCCACCGCGGCGATGTCGCCCGTATCATACCAGCCGTTGAGCGCTTGAAACTTCGCGTTGGCGTCGGCGTTGAGGTAACCCCGCATCATCGCCGGAGTGCGCACAAAGAGTTGTCCGCCTTCCGTGACGCCCGGCACGGGCTCCAAGCGATATTCGACACCAGGCAGCAATCGGCCCGCCGTGGCGGTGTTGGGATCCATCTTGGTGTTGATGCAGACGACGGGGCCGCACTCGGTCGCGCCGTAGCCCTCGTGGATGCGCACGCCGAATTTGCGCGCGTAGGTTTCGAAGGTCGCAGTCTGCACTTTTTCCGCGCCCGCGACGAGGTAGCGCACGGTTTGCAAATCATACGGATGCGCCTTGCGCGCGTAGCCGTTGAGAAACGTGTTGGTGCCGAGAAACACCGTGCAGTTTTTTTCGTAAACCATGGTCGGCACGATGCGGTAATGCAGGGGCGAAGGATAATTAAACACAAACGCGCCGCGCACGAGTGGCGCGACGATACCGCCGACGAGACCGAAGCTGTGGAAAAACGGCAGCGCGTTGAAAAACCGATCATCGTCGCGCAAATCCACCGCCGCGAACAACTGCCGCAAATTGGCCAACATGCCGCGATGCGAGAGTTCGACACCTTTGGGAATGCCTTCCGAGCCGCTGGTGAAGATCACGGCGGCCGTGTCGTTCGCTTTGACCGGTGCGTGGCGCAAAACCCGCCCGACGGACAGATAATTGCTAAACAGCGCCCCGAGTTTGCCCGCCAGCGTGGCGTCGCCGCGCAGATCTTCGAGATAGATGAATTGCAGCCCGGCCTCGCGCAATGGCTCGAGATTCAGCCGCGCCTTCGCCACGAACGCGTGCGAGGTGAGCACTTGCTTAAGCGCGGCAAGTTTCGCGCAACTGATCATCACCGCGGCGCCGGTCGAGTAGTTGAGAAACGCGGGCACTTTGCCGCGTGCCCAAAGCGCGAGCACCGTGACGAGCGCGCCGTTGACCGTCGGGAGCAGCACGCCGATGCGCTCGCCGTGCTCCGCCGGCAAGTGGCGCGCGAATATCCCTGTCAACACCTGCGTGCGCATCATCAATTGCCGATAGGTCAGCTCGGTGAACGTGATGTCTTCCACGGCAATGCGGCTCGGAATCGCCGCCGCGGTTTCCGCAATCGCCACCGGCACGGTCGGCGCGCCCAGCCGCATCTCAGCGTCGAGTTGCTGCAACATCATCTGGTCGCGCAGCCACTGCGTGAGTTTGTGGCGCCCGACGTTGTGCGCGTGTTCGGCGAAGGTTGGCGCGACGAGTGGCGCGCTGAAATGCACCGACACGCGCGGGAACCACTGCGTCCACCCTTTATGCCGCACCCAACGCACGCGCACGGCGTTGCGCAGGTAACACGTCACGAGGCGCGCGCCCGTGCGGTGCA
The DNA here is from genome assembly GCA_030681265.1 of Candidatus Didemnitutus sp. Taxonomy (GTDB): domain Bacteria; phylum Verrucomicrobiota; class Verrucomicrobiia; order Opitutales; family Opitutaceae; genus Didemnitutus. The sequence continues at coordinate 11,176 of JAUXXD010000016.1, forward strand.
CGAGAAAGGCGGTGCCGTCGTAGATGCGCATCAAATTCGTCGTCGAGCTGATGCGGCCTTCCGGAAAAATCACCAGCTTGCCGCCGCGATCCAAATGCTCGGCCATGCCGCGGATGGCGTAGGACGAGGTGTTGTCCACCGGAAAGGTGCGGCTGTTGATCATCATTTTCCGGTGAATCCACGTCGTCTCGGCGGTGGTGGACGAGGCGACGAACTTCCACTCGCGGTCGAGGCACACGAGGACGAACAGCCAATCGAGCCACGAGGTGTGGTTCGGGCAAAGAATCATCGGGCCGGGGCCGCGCAACGCCTCGGCGCCTTCGACGCGGAAGCGAAACACGAGCTTAAGCAGAAGTCGGAAAAGAAACAGCATGCGGGGCGCGGAGGTGTGCTTCCTACCAAACCCACCCGCGCCATCACGGCAAAGCTATTTCGGCCTCGGCGCCCTGCGATTTTACCGGCGTCTGGGCGGGACGCGGCGGGTCGAGCCTAGTTCTGCGCGACCTCCTCGGCGGCGACGAGGGTGTCGGCGATCCATGCGTCTATGACTTGCTCCAGCACGGCGAGGGGCACGTTGCCGGTTTGCAAGACGACGTTGTGGAATTGCTTGATCGAAAATTTTTCGCCGAGCGCTTCCTGCGCCATCGCGCGCAATTCGAGAATTTTGATCATCCCGACTTTGTAGGAGCAGGCTTGGCCGGGCATCACGACGTAGCGCTCCGCTTCGGAGGCGGGGATGCCGTAGTCGATCACTTGCTGGCGCGTCCACTTTTTCGCGTGCAGACCGGTATCAACGACGAGACGGCGGGCGCGGAAGAGTTCGGCGTTGAGCTGGCCGAGCAAGCCGTGCGTGTCGCCTGCATACCAATCGTTTTCGGTGGCAAGTTGTTCGGCGTAGAGCGCCCAGCCCTCGGCGTAGGCCGACCCTCCGCTGAACACGCCGTCACGACGGTAACGCGGCAGACTCTCGGTCTCTCGTTGCAGCGCGATTTGAAAGTGATGGCCGGGAATACCTTCGTGGTAAGTGAGCGTGCGCATCCCGAGGATGGAGAATTTCGGCCCCGGCAACGGTGCCCAAAAAATCCCCGGCCGCGAGCCGTCCTTCGCCGGGCCGCTATAGTGCGCGGCGGCGGTTTTTTCCGTGAACGCCGGTTCACGTTTCACGACACACGGCGCCTTCGGCGTGATGTCGAAGACGGACTTCGAACGTTCCACGGCGTCGGCCAACAGCGCCTCAAACCGCGCGATCAGCGCTGGGCGCGGATCTTCATCACCCTTGGGTTGCACATCGTCGTTCAATTGTTCGTAGCGCGCCTTCACGCTGCCGTCAGTGTAACCGAGCGAGCGCAGATGTTTGTCCATCTCCGCTTCGATGCGGGCGACTTCGCGCAGACCGAGCTCGTGGATTTCATCGGCCGACATCGTCGTCGTGGTAAACCGGCGCAATGCTTCGGCATAGGCCGCATCGCCGCCCTCGCGCCACGCGAGGCCGGCGTTGCTGTTGGTGAGGGGCAGTTGCTCCTGCAACATCGCCTGCGCGCGTTGGAACGCCGGAAGGATTGACTCGGTCGTGATTTTCTCGGCCGTCGCCACCCACGCGGCGCGCTGTTCTGCGCTGATGTCTGGTAGCAGGGCCGCGCGCTCATCGAGCGACGCGACAAAACGATTCTGACTGGGAGGACCGGCGAAAAAGCGCGCGAACTGGCCGAGCACCGAACGGGTGATGAAATCGGGCATCAAAAGGCCGCGAGCCGCGCCTGCTTGAGCGACCGCAACACCCTCGTCGATCCGCGCCGCCACCTGTTCGAGGCGCGCGAGATAGTTTTCGACATCGCGCTTATTCCGGATCGGGTGCGACTGCGTCAGAAAATTTACGAGGCCGACGTGCAGGCCGCCCATTTGGTGAAACACAAAACCGAAATCAGCGAACGCTTCGCCGCGCACGGTGCCGTCGAGTGACCATTCGATGACGGCGGCGGACGTGCGTTGATCGGGGCTGAGCGAGTCGCGGTCGAATTGTGCGAGCTCGTTCAGACCGCGGGCGGCGACGGTGGCGCGGGCGGCGCGATACTCGCGGCTGACGGGCGTGAGCTGGCGGTCGAGCGCGTCCTGTTCTTCGGCGGGCAGGTATTGTTGCACCGTGGAAAAAGTTGGATTGCCGCGCACCCAGTCGGTGGAGAACGACTCGGCCCAGCGGTCGAAATCGGGATTGGCGGCGAAGAGCGCGGACGCACTGGCCGCGAGGAGAACCAACAAGCGCGGGGATTTCATAGGGTAGCTGGTCAACTTAACGCGCGCGCCGCTGCTGTCCAGCGAGCAACACGCGTGGCGACGCGGCCGGCTTCACTCGGCGGGAACGAGTCGCACGATGCGGTCGGGCTGGTTGACCGCGAGGTAGAGGAAACCGTCGGGGCCGTTGGCGACGTCGCGCAGCCGGCCGATGTCGCGCAGCACGACTTCCTGATGTGTCACGCGTTCGCCGGCGATGACCACGCGGCGCAGCTCCTGTTGTGCGAGGGCGGTGACGAAGAGGTGGTGGCGCCAGCGGGGAAATTTCTCGCCCGTGTAGAAATCGATGCCGCAAACGGCGATGGAGGGCGTCCAATGCACGACGGGCGACTCAAATTCCGGTCGCGAGGTCTCGGGTGTGATTGGCGTGCCGTTATAATTCATGCCGTGCGTGACGAGCGGCCAGCCGTAGTTGGCGCCGCGGCGGATGAGGTTGAGTTCGTCGCCGCCGCGCGGGCCGTGCTCCGTTTCCCAGAGCAGGCCGGTGCGCGGATCGAAGTCGAGGCCCTGCGGGTTGCGATTGCCATAGGTCCAGACGGAAGCGAATGCGCCGGCGTGCCCGACAAAGGGGTTGTCCGCCGGCACGCGACCGTCGTCGTGGAGACGATGAATTTTGCCGACGGGCAGCCGCAGATCTTGCGCGTCGTCCTGCCGGCCGCGCTCGCCGTGCGAGAAGTAGAGGTAGCCCTCGCGGTCGAACGCGATGCGGCAACCGTAATGCACGCCGCCGCCCGCTCGGTAATGTTCCAGCGGCGCGCGCCAGATCGTTTCCTGATCGACCCAGGCACCGTCGCGCAGCCGGCCGCGCACGAGCGTGGTGAGACTCACCGGTTGGCCGTCGCGCAACGCGGGGTCGGAGTAGGCGAGGTAAATCCAGCCGTTCTCCGCATAACGCGGATGCACCGCCACTTCGAGCAAGCCGCCTTGACCCGCGTCACGCACTGCGGGTGTGCCGCGCACGGGCTCGGGCAGGAGGTGTCCGTTTTCGATGATGCGCAGGTGTCCGGGTTTTTCCGTCACGAGCATGCGACCGTCGGGCAGAAAATCGATTGCCCAGGGCGTGGACAGGCCGTCGGCCACAATTTCGAGGCGGAACTCATGTTCCTCGCTCGCGACGACGCCGGCGGGGAGTGGCTTGGTTTGGCGCGTGGTGGTGAATCCGGCTCGGCGTTCGCGGAGGTAGACGACCATGGCGCGAATCTCGGCCTCGCTCATCTCGCCCTTGAAGCCGTCCATCGCATCCGGCACGCCGTCGCGAATGATGCGAGCGAGGTCTTCGTCGGTTGATCCGTGGGTCCACTTACCGTCGAGCAGCGATGGCGCGAGTCCGCCCTGAAGGTTGCGACCGTGACAGGCGGCGCAGGAATCCCGATAGACGTGCGCGATATCGCGGCGCGGCGTCACTTGGGCGTCGGCGACCAGCGACAGCCCCAAGGCGAACAAACAGGTAGAGACGGATAACAAAGAGAGGCGGGGCATGACTCGGGAAAGTGCGGGCGGTGCGGGGAATTGCAAACGCGACTGCAGCCGCGGCAGCGGGGAGGGGAGTGGGTGGAACCGCAGAGGCGCGGAGACGCGGGCTGTCGCGAGCAAGCTCGCTCCCACCTATTGCGGTGCTCCGCTCGACGGGCGCGGACGAGCCACGCCCCTACCACTGATTTTCGTGTGTTTCGTATCTTTCGTGGTGGCCTCTGAATCCTCTGCGCCTCCGCGCCTCTGGGGTTAGTTTGATTGGGTAGGTGGCGCGCTGGCGCGGAGCACGGCGCCGGGTTTGGCGCCGGTGTGCTGGCCGTGTTGCACGACGGGCACGCCGTTGACGATCACCCACGGCACGCCGTCGGCGTAGCGGTGCGGTTCGCGGTAAGTGGACGGGTCGGTGACGCGCGCGGGATCGAAGACGACGAGGTCGGCCCAGTAGCCTTCGCGCAACTCGCCGCGTTCGGTGAAACGGAAAACCTGCGCGGGCAGACTGGTCATTTTGCGAATCGCCTCTGCGAGCGGCAACACCTGCAGCTCGCGCACGTAGCGCCCGAGCACGCGGACATTGTTGCCGTAGCCGCGCGGATGCGGCACGCCCTCGTTGAAGACCCGCAGGCCGCTGTCGGAGGCGATCATGGTGTTCGGATGCCGCAGAAAAACCTGAAGGTCGGTCTCGTTCATGCCGTGAAACACGCCGGAGGCGCTGCCGTTCTTCTCGAAATCGAGAATCACTTCGATCTGCGCGTCGAGCGAGTCGGAGCCGTATTGCTTTTGCGCGGCTTCGAGGATGTTGAGGCCGTTGAGCGAGGTGTCATGGCGGAACGAGGCGACGACGGCGTAGGCGTAATCCTGGCGGCCGCGCGTGCGGATGTTTTGCTTCATGCGCGCCACGAGGTCGGCCTTGCGCACCGGATCGTTGAGCAGCGCAATGAACGCCTCGCGTCCATCCGCGAGCGCGTCGTCGGGAATGAGTTGGCGCATCGAGGTGCTCGACGCCGTGTAGGCATACTGGTCCTGCGTGACGTCGAGGCCGCTGGCGCGGGCGGCGGCCAGGTGGGCGAGGACTTGCTCGGATTGGCCCCACGCTTTTTCGCCGGACACCTTGAGGTGCGAAACCTGCGCGCGCACACCGGCGGCGCGGGCGATGGCGAACAACTCGTCCAGTGCCGCGAAGATGCGCGCGCCTTCGTTGCGCATGTGGCTGACGTAGATGCCGTCGAACGGCGTGAGCGCCTGCGCGACTGCGATCAATTCGTCGGTCTTCGCAAAAACGCCGGGATGATAAATCAAACCCGTCGAGAGTCCCACTGCGCCGTCCTGCAACGCGCGGGCGA
>JAUXXD010000040.1 GCA_030681265.1 Candidatus Didemnitutus sp.
CGAAGGCGTCGATGCCACTGCCACCGAGTGTCAGGCGATCCACGGCCACATCGGTGCCGTCGCTGAGGCGCACGCTGCCGTCGGAACGGCTGAAGGCGAGGCCACCGGAGAATTGGAGGAAACCAAAGAGACTGATCTGCAGGCGGCCGCGCGCTTCGGTGAATTGACCGGCGGTGCCCGCAAAGTTCAGCGAGAGACTGGTCGTGGCCGAAGTGCGGACAGCGACCGTAGTCGTGGCGAAATCGATGACGTTGGCCGATTGACCGATGCCCAGATCGAGTTGGCGGTTGATGCCGACTTCGAGATCGGAGGCGCTGAGCGTGACGCCGGTGATGCCAACGAAAGCGACGTTTGTGGCGGTCGCGCGCAAGGCGAGCCAGCGCGCCGGAATGGTGGTCGTGTCACCGACCGCGAGTTTCTCACTAAATAGAGCGAGAGCAAATTCGACACCCGTGAGCGTGAGGCCGATCGCGTTGGCGGAGTTGCCTGGCCCATTGACGCCGGCGAAAGCCGTCAAGTCGCGGCCACCGACCGTCAGCGTGTCGGCGACAAGATCGGTGTTGTCGGCGAGTTTCACCGTGACCAACGAACGCGTGAACGCAAGGTGGCCGGAAAGATGGAAGAAGCTGCCGACGGAGAGCGTCAGGTTGCCGCCGAACTCGCGGACTTGGCCGCGCGCGCCATTGAAGTCGAAGGAGATCGTGGTGGTCGTGCTCGTCGTGACGACCAGCGGCGCGTCGGCGTAGTGGATGACCGTGGCGTCCGCATCGACGCCTACCGGAGTGCCGAGGGCGCGATTGAGTGAGACGAACAGATCGGTGCCGGAAACGGTCATGCTCGGCAGACCGAGCACCGTGAAACCGGTCGCGGTGGCGCTGAGCGTTTGCCAGGAACGGCCGGCGAGTGCGGTTTGGGACTTGTCCGGCGTAAAGAGGCCGAGCGCGAAATTGAGACCAGTAAGCGAGAAGCCGCGTGCTTGGGCGGAAGAAGCGGGGCCGTTGATGCCGACGAAGGCGCTCAGATTGTTGCCGCCGATCGTCAGCGACTTGACCAAAACCTCCGAACCGTCGGCGAGCGTCACGGTGCGATCCGTCTTTTCGAGAGCGAAGCCGCCGGTGATATGAATGAAGTCCGCAATCTTCAACTGGGCATTGCCCACGGTCACGCGAAGGAGTGCGCGATCAAAATCGAGTAAGACTGGCGTGCCGCCCGTGGCGACGGTTAGGCCGCCGCCGGTCATGGCGGTGAAGTTGCCCGCCGTGATCAGATTCGCCGGATCGTGAGCACGGTTAACTTGGACGGTGATGTCGGACGCAGAAATGGTGAGCGAGTCTTCAAAGCCAACCCACGCCGCAGAAGCAGCGGAGACTTTGAGCGCGAGGTATTGAACCGGATCGGCTACCACTGTCTGGCGAAGCATCGCCAAGCCAAAGGTCACGCCGCCTAATGCGAGGCCAACGGCTCCAGCGGAAACTGGGGTGTCGGTGTTATCAACCACGCCGTCATTATTCGAATCAGTCCAATAAGGGCCGCCCGTTCCGGCGAAGAGATGGACGTTAAACGCGCCGATGGTCACGACATCGAGATCGCGCGTGGCGCCGCCACCGAGATTTTCGACGACCGGCACGCCCTTCTCGAAGGCGAAACCGCCGCGCAGATAAACAAATTCGGAAATTTGGATCAGCGCATCGCCGACGCTGGCGCGGAGCACAGCACGGTCGAAATCGATCAGAATCGCCTGCCCACCCGTTTGCACGGTGAGGCCGCCGCCGTCCATCGCACTGAAGTCGCCCGCGGTCACCACGTTTGCCGGATCGTAGGCGCGGTTCACTTCGATGGAAATATTCTTGGCTTCGATGGTCAGGTTGTTGCCCAGACCGACGAACTTCGCGGAATCCGCGCGCGCCTTCAGCGCGGTGTATTCTACAGCCACCGCGTCGGCGACGCCGGTTTGACGGAGTAATACTAGCGCAACATCAACGCCGCCGAGGGCGAAGCCGATGGCGCCGGTCGAAACTGGAGTGTCGGCGGCCGTAATGCGACCGTCGTTGTTTGAGTCGGTCCAATACGGGCCACCCAAACCGACAAAGACGTAGGCTTGCGAGGCGCCGATGAGGAGCACGTCGAGCACGCGCGTCGAGTTATCAGCGAGTAGTTCGCTAACTTGCGGACTGGAATCGAAGGCAAACCCGCCGCGCACGTAGACGAAGTTGGCGATAACGAGGAGCGCGTCTTCCGCCGCACCGCGCAGCACGACGTCAGCAAAATCGAGGAAGGCTTGCGCGCCACCGGTCGCCAGCGTGAGACCACCGCCGTCGAGCGCGGCAAAATTGACCACCGGCGAACCCGCTGCGACTCCCGCTACATTATTAACAGAGGCGGTGAAGCGGTTGGCGGTAAGTGTGACTTGATTAACGCCAACCAAAGCAGCGCTGTTACCGGAGAGATTGAGGGCGTAGTAACGCGCGGTGATCGTCTTGTCCGTCGGCGTCAGGAGCGCGAGGGCGAGGTCAACCCCTTCGACCGCCACGCCCACTGCGGCAGCGTTCGGGGTGTCCGTGGCGTCGATCACGCCGTCGTTATTGGAATCCTGCCAATACGGACCGTCGATACCAACGAAGGCGCGGACGCCGGTCATGGTCAGGGCGAGCACCGAGACGTTGACGGTTGTATCGTTGGTGAGCTTGAAGTCGCTTGCCCCAGGGAAATCGACGGCAAGGGCACCCGCGAAGGAGACGAAGTTTGAAATCTGGATTTGCGCGAGGGCGACGCTGGCGCGCTCGCGGGCGGCATTGGCGTTGAAGACGAGCGTCTCGGTGCCGACAGCGACCGAGTAACCGCCACCGGCCAAAACAGAGAAGTCGATGGCCGCCACGGCTGCGGTCGCTTCCGGATCGCGAGCGCGGTTGAGGTCGAGCGTCAGACCGCTAAGCGAGAACGTAAAATTGGAACCGAGGCCGACGAGGCTGGCGGTAGCACCGGTAGCCTTGACGGCGTAGTAGCGGGCGGTGTCGGCCGAATCGTTCGGCTTGAGCCAGACGAGGGCAACATTCACGCCGGAGGCGGCAAATCCGACGGAGCCGGAGTTGGGCGTGTCGGTGGCATCGATCACGCCGTCGTTGTTCGAGTCCTGCCAATAGGAACCACCCGAACCAACGAAGAGGCGAACGCCTTGGGCGACGAGGGTGAAGCCGGAAAGGAGTTTGGCCGCGCCGCCGATGGTGGCGTTGAAATCCGTGAGGCGGGTCAGCGTGAACGAGCCGGCGAGGTAGGCGTTGCCGCCCAACTCAAGTTTGCCGCCAACGGTGACGGAAGTGAGGTTAAAGTAACTGAAGCTGAGGAATTGGCCGAGTTGCTGTTTGTGGCTGTCGCTGATCAGACCCATCACGAAGGAACTGCCAACCGGAGCGAACGAACGCGCGACGAGTTGGAGGCGGTCGGCTTTTTGCACAATTTCCAAATACACCGTGCCGTCACCAAATCCGAAGAGACCGGTCGCGTTCGCGAACTGACCCGAGATGCCGCCGAAAACGATGATATCAAAAACGTCGCCGACTTCAGGTTTGAAATCACCGGTGAAGGTGATCGCCAACGTGCCATTTAAAGTTGCCAGGCCCGTGATCTCGAACGCCGTGAAATCATCCGCGCCGGTGCCGCCAATCGTGATGGTCAACGTGTCGCCAGCACCCTGCGTCAACGTCGCTTGCGTCGTGACTGTGTGAACATTGTTCCCAGAAACAACTGAAGCCGAGGCCAACCACGGCTCGGCTAAATTTGTGTTTTCTACACCCGTAGAGGTCGAGCTAACTGCAGAATTCGGAGGGCCTTGGCCGACGTTGAGGCTGGTTACTAAAGTGGAAACTGCTGACGCGACTTCGGGGGCGCTGGGCACTGATGCGTTCGCTGAATGTGCAATCGTGGCGACGTTTTCTGTCGGCGAATTTACGAGTGAAACTTCACTCACTTGCGCCGCCACAGACTCTTCATCCAACACCGTGGAATCAGGTGCCGCACTCGTTGCGGCAGATAACGCGTGCAACGTCACTCCTTCGAAAATCTCCCCTTCATTTGCCGCAGCTTGCGCCGATCCATTCGCCTGATTTTTCAGCTCAAAGGCTTGTTCGGCGACGACTGGGGTGTTTCCGCTATGCAGAACTAGGTTCAGCTCCGAAATCATCGGAGTAGCCGAGAGCAGAATCCGCGTCTCCAACGCCTCCAAGACAAAGGAGGGTTTCGCTGATCTGGACTGGGGTAGAGTCGGATTCACGCGTGGCTAAGTCTCCGATTCAGCCTGCAATCCATTAACTTACAAGCCCAAATATTTTTCCGGAAATTTGGGTAAAAAGGCCCTCATGACGGCAAGCTCCAGTGAAATTTAGGCGGGCTGCCATTGCACTAGGGGGTTTCGTTAAATCTGGTCGATCCCCTGTCCGGGAATCAACGATTGCGCGAGTTCTTGGTCCTGTTCCATCACGAGGCGGCGCTGTTTATAGGAGCTCGCCTCGGCGTTTCGTTGGGAACGGCGCATCGCCCAGCCGACGATTTTTCCGCCTTTTTCACCACCACGTGCGAGCAGTTTGGTCAGAAAATTCCGGGTGGTTCGGCGCTGGAAACGCTCGGCCAAATCGTCCTCCAACGACGCAAAAAGGCGCGTGCTGCCGGGGTCGCCTTGACGACCGGCGCGGCCTTCCAGCTGACGATCGACGCGACCGGACTCGTGTTGTTCGGTCAATATCACGTGCAGTCCGCCCATCGCCATCACACCGACGCCAAGGCGAATATCCGTGCCACGGCCCGCCATGTTGGTCGCCACCGTGATGGATCTGGCCTCACCGGCCAGCGAGACGACCGCAGCTTCCTCGGCGTGCCGCACGGCGTTCAGCAGGGTGAAAGTCAACCCGCGTTGCGTCAGTAAGCGCCCCAAATGCTCGCTCGCGGCGACGCTCCGGGTGCCGACGAGGACCGGACGGCCGAGAGCGTGTAATTGCTCGATTTCCGCCACCACCGCCGCCCATTTCGCGTCAGTTGTGGCAAAATACTGCGTCGGCCACCGCTCACGGCGATTCGGGCGATGGGGCGGCACGCACGAGAACGGTAGTTGGTAAATTCGCCAAAACTCCGGCGCGGCCTCCGCCGCCGTGCCCGTGATGCCGCTCAGACGCCGAAATAGTCGGAAAAATCGCTGAAAACTCATGCGCGCGAGCGATTCATTCGGTTGCGTGATCGAGAGCCCTTCCTTGGCTTCGACCGCTTGGTGCAACCCAAGTCGCCATGACCGACCAGGCATCATGCGACCCGTCGATTCGTCCACGATGATGATTTTTCCGTCCACCACGACGTATTGCTTGTCGCGCAGAAAAAAATGCCGCGCTTGCAACGCCTGCAACGCCAACACCTCGACCCAAGCCGGTTGATGGTAACCTGAACCACCAGACTCCTGGCACCATTGCCGAATCCGATCCCGACCCAACTCGGTGAGCTCCACATCGCGGTGTCTCAGATCGAGCGTATAGTCTTCGCCGGGCAACATCGCCGCCGCGACCTGGTCGGCGATGCGGCAAATGTCCACCAAGGCCTCGTTTGACTGCGCCCGACTGATGATGAGCGGCGTCACGGCTTCATCGATGAGCTGATTATCCGCTTCATCGACAATCGCGGTATGCAGGCCGCGCAACACAATCGGTTCTTCTACCAGGTTGCGCCGCACGAGTTTAGATACCATGCGCCTACCGGGATCGGCCATGGTGCCCAAGATCAAACGGTCGCGTAAAAAGTCCGCCACCAACTCCTTGCTCGTCGTGTAAACGATATCGGCGCGATACGCCAAGCGCCGCACGTCAGCCTCCATCGGCCCGGTGACAAACGCCACGCGCAAGCCGCAGCGTTCGTATAGCCGTCTCATCGTCTCGGCGTCGCGTTGGGCGAGGTAGTCGTTGGCCGTGATGATGTGCAGCGGGCGACCTTGCCAAGCTGACACCGCCGCCGCCAACGCGATCGTGAGCGTCTTGCCTTCGCCGGTTGCCATTTCCGCCAGACGACCTTCCGCCAGACAAAGCGCACCCATTAACTGCACCGGATACGCCCGCAATCCCAGCGCGCGATACGCCAGTTCCGTCGCCACCGGTAGCGCGTTGGCGAAAAGTTCGCCCCAGGGCTTGCCGCCACGGCGGATCGATTGCCGTTGCTCGTGCAATTCCGTCTGCAACGCCGTGTCGCCGAGCGCGGCCAGTTGCCCCGCGCGGGCATGCAACTCGTCGGCCTGCGCGCGCAAGCGTTGCGTGCACACGGCGCGACTTTGCCACACGCCATGCCCCCGATGCACCCACGCATCCAAACCTTTCGGCAATGCCTCCGGTTTGACGAGTTCGGTGCGACGCACCTCGGCGAGCGGTGTCGGCATGGCCTTTTTAAATCTGGAAGCGCTGCTGCAATAATTGACGGAATTGCCGCCCCCACTGCACGAACAGCGGCGTCCATGGCATTTCCATCCGCATTTCGCCGACACGGCCCTGCCACAACACGCTCGCTACATCCGGCGCCAAGTCCTTTGCCGCCACGCGTCCAACCACGAGGAAGAACGGTTCTGCCGTGCGCAACCCGCTGCTATCGTCGGGTTTCACACGCACCGGCCCGCCTCCTGTCCAGCCGAGTGCGGCACTGGGCAACATCTCCTGGCGACCCGGCACCACGCGCCATTCCGCCACCGCCACGGTGCGGCCCGCCACCCCCCGAAAGCGCACTTCGGCGCCTTCGCTGATAGCCCCAAAAAGCTCACTGGCATTATCTTGCGAGACAATCGCGTGGAATTCCCAATCGGGACCAAGCCCGATGATTTCTCCTAAGCGCACGCCGCGTTGCACCCAGAGTCCTTCCCAATCGTTGGCATTGGGCGCGACCCAGCGACCCGCCACCGGCGCGCGCACCATCAGTTCTTCCACATTCTTTTCCAGTTCCGCCAAGCGCCGCTCCGCCACTTCACGTCGAGCACGCATCGGCGCAATCCCCGCCGCCAAATCCGCCAGCATCTGACGTTCGCGGCCGCGTGTTTCTTCGAGGTCGGCTCGTGCCGCCACGAGCGCAAAGTCGATTTCCGGATTTTCCATCTGCACCAAGTTGTGGCCCGGCGTTACAAGCACGTCGCTGCCAGTGACGACTTTCTGGGTCCAGCCCGACACAGCAGCATAAATGTCCATCGAGCCCATCGCCCGCACCACGCCCGGTGCGCGAAAATGATTCGGCATCGGCACGGCCGCCAAAAAGAGCAGCACCGCGCCTAAACCGCCGCCGACCACGGCCCACGCCCGGCGCCGCACCTTATGAATGCGCGGTTCCCGCACGAGGTAACGGAATGCCTTCACGCCCGGCATGATTATCGCACCGACAAAAGTCAAAATACCGGCCAGCAAACCAAGCCCGAAGAACTGATCCGCCACGAGCAGGATGATCGTCACGGTAATAAACATCCGGTAAATCCACGCCGCGCCGCCAAAAATCGTCAGCCAAGTCGCGCCGGCTTTGGTGCGCGCAGGACTTTCCAAATTTTTAACACCCAACGTGTAACGCTCAAACAAGTGTTGCCATTGCCGCGCCGCGCGCGGTTGCAAATTCGGCGAATCCGTCAAATCCGACAGGATGTAGTAACCATCGAAGCGCAGCAGCGGATTCAAGTTGAAAATCAGCGTCGAAACCGAGGCGACCACCATGGTGTTGTAAGCAAGACTGTTCAACACGCCGGGGCCGGTGCCCGCCCACACCATCGCCGCCACGCTCGCATAAGCCAATTCCGGCAACATACCGCCCAGGCCCACCAACACGCGTTTCCACCGCTCGCGAAACGCCCACGCCGCCGTCGCATCCACATAAGGAATCGGCGTAAACACCAATAGCGTGATACCCATCGAATGCACTTCGCCGCCAAATGCTTTCACCGCGTAGGCGTGGCCGAATTCGTGGATCAGTTTCGCAAACGTAAACGCCGCGTAGAGGAGCAATAAATTGCCCGGCGCGAGCACGGCCTGCGACTGGTCGAGCGCACGATCCCATTGCGCGATCACTGCCGCGAAACCGAGCCCGAGCAAGATCACCCAGCAAACCGCCGTCGCCGGTGTCGCCAGCCAACGCAGCCAAGGCCACGTGCGATCCAGCAGCAATTGCGGGTCAAACAGCCGGATGCGCAGGAAGAAAATGCCAAAAATCTGCGACATGATCTGTTGGCGACTGCGCTTTTGATGCCGCTCGAAAAGCCGCTTCGTGTCGCCCGCGGATTCCGCCGCCAGCAAGTTCGCTTGGTAAAGTTGCGCCAGCATCGCCACTACTTCGCCCTGCCCCGGCGCCGACTCCGGCGTGCGCCGCAGGCAACCGAGCCAGACTTCCTCAACCGTCTGCGTGCCGTCGAGCCGTGCGATGAAATCATACGCCTCCGGTCGAAACCGGAAAAACGAATTGGAAAATCCATCCTGCGCGATGAACCACGGTTCGCCACGGAAACGCTGGCGCCGTAAACTCACCGAAGGACGTAGTCGCAATTTCTGCCCCGCCACGCGGTGCCACGACTCGCTAAAAAGTGCTCGTTGTTCGCTCACGGTTGCGCGGTTACCACCAGAATTTCAACCGGATGAAGTCGATCAGGCGATGCGTCGAAATCCAGAGCAAGCTGCGGTGTCCGGACTCGATTTTAGCCACGCCGGTCATGCCCGGTCGCAACCACTCCGCGCCCGCTCCACTCAATTGCCCGCGCATCACAAACACATTGCCGTCCTTCTCGATCATGGCCGTCGGTTCGAGCAGTTCGATCGACACATCAAACGTGTCCTCGGGACGCGTGGTGAAGGCGATTTGCGCCGTCTTGCTGTCGGCCACGAGATCGACGTCGCGTTCCTGCACGCGCATTTCGACGTAAAGTCCCTTCAATTGTGACACGCGCATGAGGATATCGCCCGCCCGCACCGGCGCACCGATGCGTTCGCGCAAATCACCCTCGACCACCACGCCGTCAAACGGTGCCACCATCACGGCACGATCCAAACGGTAACGAATCAAATTCACCCGTGCGGCCGCTTGCGCTTCGCCAGCCCGCGCCGCGCGAAAATCCGCCAGCCGACGCTCGGCTTCGGCCTTCTCGGCCTCCGCAGCAAGTCGCTGACGCTCCGCCATCGCCGAAGCCTGTTCCACCAACAAGTCGCTCGTGTCGAGTTGCAGTAGCACATCGCCAGCCTTGACCAAATCGCCAGGCCGCACGCGCACGTCGGCGAGGTAACCTTCGAACGGTGCCGGCAAGTGCAACAATGCCTCGGCGCGCACGATGAAACTCGCATTCACGCGATACGGAAGCGGCACAAACGTCGCAAACGCCAGAAACAGAAACGCCGCGATCGCTCCCACTTTATACCACGTCTGTTTCGGCCCGAGGAAGTCGGCGAACCACTCGCGCCATACCGCCGCCCAACGCGCGCCGAACCAACGGTCGTTTTTGCGCAAATCGTCGAGGCGCCGCGCCACCTGGTCGGCCACTACGCGCAACGCCAGCGCGTCATTCTCCGAAAACGCCGTCGCCCGCTCCAAGGTCAGCACAGCGCACGGTTCGCCATCGATCCGCACTGGCACCGACATCACCGATACCACGCGCTCCAGCTCCGCATAAGCCTGATGGTCGCGCACGATGACTTCCGAATCCGGTAACACCGGCCAGACAATCTCGTCGTCCTGATCGCGCGCCTCTTCCATGGCCGCTTCCAAGCGCTGCACCACCGCCATGCGCTTCTCGAAATTGTCCGTGCCGCTGACCGCCTTCACGCGGATATAGGTGCCATCACTCCAACCGAGTGAAACGCGCGAGCATTGATGGCGGCTGGCCAGCTCGTTCACGAGCGACATCGCCACCGCAAGGAAACGCGTGTGCACATTCGTCGCCGCCAACACTTCCAGCGCCTGCGCGAAATTTGCCAAGTCGCGCCGCGCGCGCTCGAGCTGCTTTTGCCGTTGATAGAGCAGTGGCGTATCCGCCGAAAGCCGCAACAAACCGCCCGCAATCGCCAGATCATCGCGTTGCCCCGGCACGAGTGCCACGGCGAGGAGACATTCGTCCATCTCGTTGCCCGTCGCCAAAGCCACCAACACAAGTCCCGCATGATGCGCCGCACTAGCCGGTGCCGCCGCGATACCTTCGCGCAACGCCTGCTCGGCCAAAGCCTCGAAAGCCGAACCTTGCATCGGCGCCGGAAATTCCCGCGGGTCGGGCCACGCTGCCGCCAACCGCCATTCGCCTTGCGTCCGCACAATGACACGCCCGCCCGCCGCCTGCACACATTCCGAGCACGTCTGCACAAAGAGCGGCCAAAACGCCTTCACGTTCCCCTCAAACATCCGGCACGCTTCGAGGCGACCGATCATTTCACTCGCCGATGTATACTGGGGATTGTTTCTGTTCATGGCAAAGCCCACAGTCGGGCAAAAAACAAAGTGGTGATTGGGGGTTATTGCGCAATGTCCTCCTGACACACTCCGTAGAAAACCTCAGGAAAACACTCGTGGACTAACCCAGTCTTGATGCGCACCAAAACGACGAAGACAAACCCTAATCCTAAAAAAATTCCCGTCCCGCCAAACTCAGGAATTGCCACACCACAAACAGTTAATCATTGGAATCTCCTAACGGTCTCCCATCAACGCGCCTCGCGTTCCTCTGCTCACCAATCCACCAAGCCGAGCATTTCCTTGCGGAGCACCGTTAATCACCGATGACCACCCGTCGCCACTTCACTATCTTATTCTCTGTTTGTGCGTTGCTCACCAGCCCTGCTGCGCTCCACGCCTCCGGCACCACCGTCGAAGCCGGCCCCAGGGTGGTTACCCTACATGATTTGCTCGTCGGCGCCCTGAATAAGAATATCGAACTCCGCGCCCGTCGCCTCGAACCCGAGATTCAAGACCTCCGCGTCGAGGCCTCCCGTGGCGTCTTCGAGCCGGCCTTCGTCGCGGGTGCTTCCTACCAAAGCAGCGAACGCCGCAAATCCGCTCAGGAGAATTCATCCATCGGCGCCATCTTCGGCGGCAATAACGACCCCATCCTGCGCGAAAACACCGGCCGTTTCCAAACCGGCGTCATCGGTCGCCTACCTTACGGCACCAGCTACGAGTTGCTCACCAATCTCGACGAAATCCGCAATTCCTACAACAGCTTCAACTCCGAGTTCGTTTCCAGCACCACGCTCTCCATTACGCAGCCGTTGCTGAAGGATTTTGGAAAAACCGCCGGCCTCGCCGAAATCCGCCTCCAACAACAAGTCTCCGTCGCCGCCCGCCATGAACTCCGCGCCAATGTCCTGCGCATCCTCCGCGAAGTCGCCAGCGCCTACTACGAAATGGCCTTCGCTCAGGAGAACGTCTCCGTGAAACAGCAAGCCGTCGACGTCGCCGCCAGCCTCGTGCGCGATAACCAACGTCGCCTCGACGAAGGCCGCATGGCCCCCATCGACGTCACCCAAGCCCAAAGCCGCCTCGCCGAAGCCAAGGAAGAACTCCTCCTCGCCCGCAATTTCCTCGCCCAGCGCCGCAATGCCCTCCGCGAGCTCACCCAAGACGAATTTGGCGAAGACTATTCCTTCACCGTTGATCGCCATTTCACCACCACCGTCCCCCCCACGCTCAACCGCCTCGCCGCCCACGGTCATCTTTACACCCACAACCCCTCTTACCTCGCCAGCGTCGAAAACGCCAAAGGCGAAGACATCCGCATCGCCTACGCCAAAAACCAAAACCAACCCCGCGTCGATCTCCGCGCCACCTTCGGCTACAACGGCCTCTCCGACGCAGCCGAAAACGCCTACCGCGACTACCGCGAACGCGACAAACCGACATGGAGCGCCGGCCTCATCGTTAACGTTCCCTTCTTTGACCGCACCGGCAAAAGCCGCCTCGCCGAAGCCAAGAAGCGCAAACTCCAAGCCCTTCTCACCATCCAACGCACCGAGATCACACTCGTCTCCGCCCTCGACACCGCCTTCCGCGACATCGAAAACGCCGGCGAACGCGTCACCCTCGTGAAAGACGCCGTCCGTCTCGCCGAATCCGCGCTCAACGCCGAACTCAAACGCCTCAGCTCCGGTCTCACCACCAGCTACAACGTCGCCCAAGCCCAACGCGATCTCAGCCAAGCCCGCTCCCGCGAACTGGCCACCTACGTCGACCTCAACAAAGCCGTCACCAACCTCGCTTTCATCACTGGCACCCTCCACATCAGCCTCCGCGTCGAAATCGAATCCGACTAACCACCCTCTCCCATGTCCACCCCTCGCTGGCTCGCCCTCGGCACTCTTCTCGCCGCCCTCTCCCCCGCCGCCCTCCTCGCCACTAACCGCCAGTTCGACGGCCTTGTGCTCCCCTTCCGCGAAGTCGTCGTCTCTTCGCCCGTGCAAAGCACGATTCAGTTCATCGCGCACCGCGAAGGCGCCTCCGTCAAAACCGGCGATGTCCTCGCCCGCCTTTACAGCCGCATCGAAGAACTCGACATGCTCCGCACCAAGGCCGCGCTCCAAAAACGCGAATTCGACGCCAGAGGCGCGCACAACCTCTACGCCGACAAAATCATTTCCGAAGACGAAGCGTTGAAGAACAAAATCGAACTCGAACTCGCCCGCCTCCAATCCGAGCAAGCCACCGAACTCTTCAAACAACGCACCATCCTCGCGCCCATCGACGGCCTCATCGTCGAACAAATGCGCGAAGTCGGCGAAAGCACCACCGCGACGCAACCCCTCTTCCGCC
Source organism: Candidatus Didemnitutus sp. (assembly GCA_030681265.1). GTDB lineage: Bacteria > Verrucomicrobiota > Verrucomicrobiia > Opitutales > Opitutaceae > Didemnitutus. The sequence goes on from JAUXXD010000040.1 coordinate 12,763, forward strand.
TCGTCGATATCGACCAAGTCTACGTCCAATTCTACATTCGCGCCGAACAGCTCGGTCAACTCGCCCTCGGTGCCCCCGTCACAGTCAGCTACGCCGCCAACAACGCCACGACGACCTGCGAAGGTCTCGTCGATTTCATCGACCCGCGTGTCGATGCCGCCAGCGGCCTCCTGCGCGTGAAAGTGCTTGTCCAAAATCAGGACCGCAAAATCACCCCCGGCCTCCGCGTCAGCGTCTCTCCGCGTTAACGCCAAACCTTCGCGCCCTAGCCGAAAGCCTTCGCTAAATCCGCGCAAGAGCACTCGCCGCCGACTCACCTCGGCGGCTTTTTTGCTTTTGGTAGCGGCACACGCCCACCCGCGAGTTCGCCCGCGCGTTCACCCGCCACACCCCCAGCCAGTTTGTAACGTATTATATTACAAACTCCACGCGGCTGACGCGGATGCGGCTCACTTCTGCGGGACGGCGCGCTCGGGATGCGCTAGAGTTTGTTCGCGCGCGTAGTCGGCAAAAGCCGCCTTCAAGCGCAACGTCACCGTATCGTCCCCGAGCCGAAATGCGCGGCCATCGATCGACGCAATCGGCGTCACGTCCTTCGTCGTCGACAGGAAAAACGCCTCGTCCATCGACGCCAAATCCTCCGGCAGCACGCGCTCCACGCGCATCGGCACACCCGCGCGCGGCGCGATTTGCTCGATCAACACACGGCGTGTGATCCCCGGCAATATCCCCGCTTCCAACGGCGGCGTGATCACTTCACCGCCGCGCACAAACGCCACGATCATCGTCGAGGCCTCCGTGATTTCTCCCGCGAGATTCAGCAACAACACTTCGTCTGCGCCCTTCGCCTTCGCTTCGCGCAACGCCAGCACGTTGTTCAAGTAATTTCCCGTCTTCCACGCCGGGTTCAGCGTCGACGGATGATTGCGCCGGATTTTCTCCGCCATCACCACACGCAAACCCGCGCGCATTTTCTCCTCTGCGACCGCCGGCAACGCCTGCACCAAAAACACCCACGTCGGCTCATCGGCCAGCGCCGGATCGAGTCCGATCGCGCCGCCACCACGCGAGATTTGCAACCGGATGTAGAGATCGCCCACATCCGGCACCACCGCGCGAAACGCCGCCACCGTCCACACGAGTTCGCGCCACGCGCCCTCGGCGTCGAACGGCAACGTCAGATACAACGCCGCCGCCGAAGCCTCCAGCCGCGTCCAGTGCTCCGCAAAAGTGAACACGACACCCTCATACGTGCGCCACACTTCATAGACGGCATCGCCATAAAGGAATCCACGATCCAGCGGAGAAATCACCGGCTCCGCCGCCGAGTGCAACCGCCCCTTGGTGTTGGCCTGAACAAAATTCGGAGACGACATTCCGCCAAGTTGCCCCGTTCGCACGGCGCTTGCAATCACCACCGCCGCGCGCGCATGGCGAAGTTCTACGCATTGCCCCTTCCCCACCGCACGAGCGCCGCCGCTGCCGCAAAATCCAAGATCGAACCCCGCCCCACAATTGCGCTTCTTTTGACGCAACGGGCCAAGCCAACCGTAGGCTTTTTACGGATTTGAATAACACTGTTGGGAGAAGATGAAGCGTCTCATAATACTCGTGGTTGTCGTCGCGGCTTTCGCTGGCTGGCTTGGTGTGCGGACGTTCCTTTTCATAGAGCAAGAAGCGAAACTCGTGATTGAGAACGCATCAGGAGAGCAAATTGCAGACCTCAGCGTTAAAGTATGGAATCACAAGTTCGCGTTGGGCATGCTTCCATCTGGAGAAAAGAAAGAAGTTAGGATCACTGAGTATTCCGACAGTGCTTGGTCGATCAGTGGTCGATGGGACGATGGGACAGCGCTTAGTGAGCAGGCCGGTTACATTACTCACGGGATGGGTTTTGACGATCGCGCAGTATTCGGACGAGATCGGAAGTTAGTGTTTAGCTCGAAGCCGAGATGAAGAAAACCCCATCCAATTACCCGAGCAAACTGCCGCAAGCGGCCGTGGCTCATCGTAATCGTTCGTCGTCGACTTAGTTGACCGATCATGCCTTCCGCGCTGGGAACGTAAGCTGGAATTCGGATCACAAAATTTTCGTTCCAGATTGGCCAAAAAAATGTGTAGCTCGACCATCCCACACGATTCCTTGCGAGCCCGATCGTATGCGACGGTGAAGGAAGTTCTTTCGACAACACGGAACATGTCCGACGGCGCGATTGACGGAATCGCGCAGGCGGACATGTTCGGAACCATGAAAGGGAAATTTACCGCAATCATCGAAGAGGCACCGGGCGGCGGCTATTGGGCGGTTTGCCCGGAAGTTCCCGGCGCTAACGGACAGGGCGAAACCGTGGCAGAGACGAAGAAAAATCTGCGCGACGCGATTCGCTTAATCTTTGTCGATCGCGTGGCCGATGCGCGGGAATAACTGCTGGCTCCCAGTAGTTCAATTTGACCACGGATTACTCGGATCGCACGGATTACTGAGAGATGCCCAAGGACGCTCACCACACGGCGCGCTTGCCAAGGAGCTGAGCGGAAGCCTTCGTGATCCGTGCCATCTGTGTTATCCGTGATTGATCGATTGAAAACTTCTCGCGGCGCAATTCGTGCGATTTTCACGGAGCGTTCACCACGGCTTCATCGGCGCACCTCACCGTCATCTCGCGATGCTTAACCGAAATACTTTCCTCCTTCTCCTCGCGCCGCTGCCGGTCTTGCTCGTGCCGCTCGTCGCGATGCAGTTTACCCACGAAGTGAATTGGACGCCGCGCGACTTCCTCGCCGCGTGGATTTTGTTGGCGGGTGCGGGACTCGCCTTTCGGTTCGCGATCCGCCACGCGCTCAACCTCTCCTTCAAGATCGGCGCGGCACTGGCAGTTGTCACGGCCCTCGCTCTCATGTGGGCGAATCTGGCCGTCGGCCTGATCGGTCGCGAAGGCAATCCCGCGAATCTTTTTTACGGCGGCGTGCTCGCCATCGGCATCGTTGGTGCGTTGCTGGCGCGCGGGCGTCCGACCGGCATGGAACGAACGCTCTTCGCCATGGCTTTCGCGCAAATTTTGGTGCCGGTGATCGCGGTGGTGTGCTGCGCTACCGTGGTGCATTGGCGCGAACTCATCGGCAATGCACTCTTCGCGCTGCTGTTCATTACCTCGGCGTTGTTCTTCCGATTCGCGGCCCACCGTGAGCGTTGCGCCGCCGCAGAAAAAGCGGATGCCGCCGCCGCGGCGGTCGAGGGCGATTACGCTCCGACGATGGACGGCGAAGACGGCGGCAACTGAATCATCCTCTCCGATTCTGGAGTTGAAAGCACAACGCCGATCGCGCTTCATCCGTTTAGCGGGCCAAGCCAGCCGCAGGCAATTACGGTGTATGATACTGTTGTTCCAAAATGAAAATCGCCGCACTGCTGGTTCTACCAGCGCTCCTTCTGGTCTCCTGCGAGTCCACGCAAAGTGGATTGAAGCCCCTCTCGCAAATTCCGCCGTCGGTTGCAGCGGAGGGAACTCTGGCCAACTCCAATTTGATCAGAGACGCCTCCCACACGCTTTACGAGGGACTCAAGATTCCCGTAAACGAGCGGGCCGTTACGAGAATTTTGAAGTTTGTCATTCAACAACCGGTTGGTCCTGTCGGAAAGAAAGCGGGGCGGGAAATGTGGATCGTCCAGCGCGGCGGCAATCATCTCTCCTTCATCGTCACCTTCACCGAAGACGGTGCCGGATCCGCCGATTTCGTCTTCCAACAGCACGGCGGAAAATAGTCCTGCACTTTCTCTGCCCCGCCTCCACCGGCTAGCGCGCACCCCCAAAGACAACATTAACTCCCCAACCAATATGGATGCATTAATAAACCCGCCACCCTCACTCACCAACAAGCGCCGCATCAAACGCATCGCGCCCGTCCAACTCGGCAAGATGCTCGCCGTCCTCTACGGCGTCATGGGTTTGGTGTTCATTCCCTTCTTACTCTTCATGTCGCTCGCCGCCTCGCAATTGCCCGAATCGCAACGCGTGGGCATGATGGCATTCGGGGCCGGTTTTGCGTTACTTGTGCCGCTCATCTACGCAGCGCTGGGCTTCATCTTCGGAGCGCTCGGTGCGCTCGTTTACAACGTCGTCGCTAAATGGATCGGCGGCATCGAAGTGGAAGTGGAATAAACCCGACTAACCGAAACTCAGTCTACGAGGCCGACAATTTCGAGCAGCGCGAGGAAGGCGCGTTGCGTGCCGAGGTGGCTGTCGGTCGAATCGAATTGTTCGTGCAACGAGTGCGCGCCGCTGCTCTTGCCACCGCCGCGCATCGTCACGGCCGGAATGCCGAGGCTGATCGGAATATTCGAATCAGTGCTACCGGGCTCGAAGCGCGACTTGATACCGAGCGCCGCATCGGCGCGGAGCACGGCTTGCAGAATCGGTGATTTTTCATCGACGCGGCCCGTGGGGCGCACGCCGACACGTTGCACGTCGGCGGTGAGCGGGATGCCTTTATTCGTCCGCCGCGCGGCGGCACCGGTGGCGTGCTTATTCCAAAAGGCATTTTCTTCCTCTACGGCCGCAGCAATCGCGAGATGGAATTGCGCGTCGAGTTTGTCGAGCTCGCCAGCATCCACCGAACGCATGTCCACTTCCATCATGGCGGAAAACGGAATCGAATTCACTGACGTGCCGCCGTCGATGCGGCCGACGTTGTAGGTGGTCTTCGGTTCATTCGGCACGATGAACTCGCCGATCTTCGCGATGGCGCGGCCGAGCGCGTGAATCGGATTCACCGAACCAAACGCGCCGAAACTGTGGCCGCCGGAGGCGTTGAACGTGACGCGATAACGGTAGCTGCCGACGGCGGAGGTGTTGGTGCCCAGATCGGTGCCGTCGATGGAGATGAAATGCGTGATCTGGCCCGCGAGCTCCTGTTGGAACAAATGTTTTACGCCGCGCAAATCTCCGAGGCCTTCCTCGCCCACCGTGCCGACGAAAATGACCGTGCCCGCCGTGTTGATTTGCGACTGCTGCATCGTTTCGATCACCGCGAGCACGACGGCGAGGCCGCGGCAATCGTCGGCGATGCCCGGCGCTTTCATGATCGTGCCTTCGCGCGTCACGCGGGTGTCGGTGCCCGCAGGAAACACGGTGTCGAGATGCGCCGAGAACACGACGACGGGGCCGGGTTGCTTGCCCGGTCGCACGCCGAGGACGTTGCCGACGGCGTCGATGCGCACGTCTTGCAAACCGAGTTCGACGAACTTCGCGCGGTAATACCCGGCGCGCACCGCCTCTTCAAACGGCGGCGCGGGAATCTCGCAGAGGCGCACTTGCTCGTTGAGTGTCTCCGGTTCGCGCGCGGCTATCTGCGCCAGCGCGTCGCGCACGACGGCCCGTTGCGCGAGTGGTTCCGCACCGAGCGGCAGAGCAACGAGCGCGACCAGCGCAGCGGCAGAAAAGAAAGAGGATGATTTCATGAACGGGATAAAGTGGAGAAATGAAAAACGAGTGGGAGCCGCGCTCAATCGGACGAATTCGACGACGACGCGTTGTTACGGGCGGCGAGCAGAAGATGCACAAGGCGACCGAACTCCGCATCGCTGACGCGCCGGTCGGCGATGTCGGTGTTGACGCGGTGCACGATGACGAGGTCGTAAGCCGGCATGATGAGCACGTGATGGCCGCCCGCCCCGCGCGCCGAGTAACTGCCCTCGGGAATCTTCACGTTCGGTAAATGCGGAAATTTATTAAAATCGCGCGCAACCCACCACATGTAGCCATAGCCGTCGCCCGCGTAGAGGGCGGCGTCGGAGTGGTAACGCGTGCTCTGGTCGACCCACGCGGCGTCGATCACCTGCTGGCCGTTCCACTGTCCGCGGCGCAACATCAGCAAACCGAAGCGCGCTAGATCGCGTGCCGTGACGCGAAACGGATACGCAGGATAAATTGATTCGGTGCCGTTGACGTATTGGCCATCGGACGGCTTGAAATCTTGCATGCCGATCGGCGCACCGATCTCGGCGTAAATCGCCTCAAAGATTTTCCGCCCCGTCGCTTTCTCGTAGATGAAGCCGGCGATGTTGAAATCGTAATTGTTGTAATACCAATGCGTGCCCGCGCGCACCGAATGCCGCGCCGGTTTCCGTTTCTTCATGCCCGGCGTTTCGTAAAGCGCATCGTGGTAAATGCCCGAGCGCGACTTCAGACAATCGCGCACCGTCGCCCGCTTCTCTTCCTCGGAGAGCGGCGGCGTGTCGTCCAAGCCGAGATCGGCCAGCGTCGCGTCGAGATTGATCACACCGTCGCGCACCGCGCGGCCGTAGAGTGTGGCGAGAAAACTTTTGCGGAGGGAAGGCGTTTTAAACTTACGCGCCACCTCTCCCCATTGCGTCACCACTACGCCATCGTGCACGACCATGACGGCATCCGTATTGATCGTCGCCGCGTAGGCTTGCGCCTCGGCCAGCTTGGCAACGTCGAATCCGTGATCCTCCGGACGCGCCGCGATTTCCCACGAACTTCCCGGGAACGCCGCGACTGCAGTCGCCACCGCCCAGAGGGCAAAGCCAACGACACTGCACCGGACGAGAGAACAAAGACGATGAACAGAGGTGGAATTCATGGATGAGATAAATTACTGATGCGAAACGTGGCGGAGCACGCGACCGGCGCGGGCGGAAGTGAGTTGGCCGTCGGCGACGGCGACGGTGCCGTTGACGACGACGAAGGGAATTCCTTCGGGATACTGGTGCGGATCGGTAAACGTCGCGCGGTCGCGCACGGTCGCGGGATCGAAGACGACGAGGTCCGCCACAAATCCGACGGCGATTTCGCCACGGTCGGCGAGGCCGAGTCGTTGCGCGGGCATTTGCGTCATTTTGTTAATCGCATTTTCCAGCGTGAGCACTTGCTTCTCGCGCACGTAGTGGCCGAGCACGCGCGGAAATGTCCCGTAAGCGCGCGGGTGCGGCATCTCTTTGCCCGGTTGCGCGAGACGACCGTCGGACGCGATCATGGTTTGCGGGTGGCGCATGATGCGCTCGACGTCGGCGTCATCCATTGCGTGAAAAATACAACCCGCGCCGCCCGCGCTCTCGGCTTCCATCACGAGCTCCGCGCCGTTTTCGGCGGTGGGCTCCAAGTCGCGTTCGAGACACCAATCATGCAAGGTGCGGCCTTCAAGGTCACGCTTCCATTCGACTTTGGAAAACTGGATGCGGCTGACGTCGCCCGCACCGCGATCCGTGAGAATCGCGTGCACAATCTCCGCTTTGATTTTGGCGCGGGGGTCGTTCTCCGCGAGTCGGGTGCGAAACGCTTTCGGGCCGCCCGCGAGCGCCCAATTGGGAATCAACACCGAGATGCCCGTGTAACTGGCGGTGTAAGGATACTGGTCGATCATCACGTCCTGCCCGCGTGCGCGGGCGGCATCGACGAGCGCGAGCGTTTGCACACTGGCACCCCATGAAGGTTGTCCGATAACTTTGTGGTGAGTGAGCACGACGGGCAGGCCGGCGGCGCGGCCGATTTCTATCGCTTCCTCGACTGCGGGGATCAGTCCCGTGCCTTCTTCACGCAAGTGCGACGTGTAGATGCCGCCGTGGCGGGCGGCGACGCGCGACAACGCGATGACTTCGTCGATCTGCGCAAAAGTGCCGGGCAAATATTTCAGGCCGGTGGAAAGACCGAACGCGCCCTCGCGCATACATTCCTCAAGCAACGCCTCCATCTGCGCCTGTTCGGCAGGAGTGGGCGCGCGGTTGACGAGTTTCATCACGGCGCGGCGGATGGAATTGTGACCGGCGAGATAGGCGACGTTCAACCCGATCGGCAGTTGTTCAATGTTTGCGAGATACGCCGCGAACGGCCACGGCCCGCCGCCATCGGGGCCGCCGAGCGCAGTCGTCACACCTTGGCGCAAGGCGCTTTCGGCCGCGGGCAATTGCGGCAATGGATCGAGATGCGCGTGTAAATCAATGAAGCCCGGTGCGACCGCCAGCCCGGTGGCCTCGATGCGCTGTGTTGCCGCCGCTGCGCTTAACTCGCCGATTTGCACAATGCGGCCATCCTTCACGCCGACATCCGCGCGCACCGGCGCTCCACCGCGACCGTCGTAAATGTGGCCGCCGACGATCAGCAGATCGAAGTCGGCGCCCGCCAAGGGTGCGGCGAGAGCGAGCGCGAATCCAAGGGCGAGCGGGCGAAGGCGGAGAGAGGTTGTCATCGAGGTGGCGGGGTTAGTTACGCGAGTTGAAGCGGAGTTTTTCGGCGTCGCGTTCGAGATGGGGAATGCCGTGTTCGAGCCACGCGGGTGCCGGCGCGCCCCACAGGTAGTGATCGAAGAATTGCTGCAGGCGCTTCACGTAATCCTTTTGCTCGGCGCGGCGGCGCAGACCGAGGAAGAATTCGGTGGGAGACAAAACTCCAGCACCACCATGGATGACGAGGGTTGGGCCGGCGTTGGACATCCAGTTCGGAAGAGAGGCGAGCAAAAACCAGAACGCTTAAGTGGCGATCCGTTGTTGGGCAATGGGACGGGGGGAATGGGCGCACACGACGAAGCAGGGGTGGAGACGCCAAGTCCATCCGTCAACCATGCTCGCGTCAAACCACGGTCGGAGGACCGCAACTCCGCGCGCCGCCGTGTGGTGCCCGGGGTGGGACTCGAACCCACACACCTTTACAGGTCGCAGATTTTAAGTCTGCTGCGTATACCATTCCGCCACCCGGGCGACGACCACGTCGCAGCCTCATCATTTTGCGAATCGACGCCAGCAAAACTTCACAGACCGACCGCCCACGCCGCGGCCCTAACAGGCCGCGCGGCACGGACATAATTTTTCGCACTACCCCGCTCCGCCACCGCCCAATCCTCGACAGGCGCGGCGGCCTTGTCATACGGTGGCGCTTCGCGGAGGCCACGCGGCATTCTCGTGCCGCTGCCGCCCCCCCCGTTTTTCACTATGCAGACACCCGGCTCTCAATTCCGCGCCGCGCTCGCCGTCGAGCACCCCTTGCAAATCGTCGGCGCGATCAACGCCTACGCCGCGCTCCTCGCGCAACGCACCGGTTTCCGCGCGCTCTACTTGTCCGGCGCAGGCGTCGCGAACCACTCCTACGGCATTCCCGATACCGGCCAAACCGAACTGGCCGACGTGCTGATCGACGCGCAACGCATCACGCGGCGCGTCGCGTTGCCGTTGCTCGTCGATATTGACACCGGTTGGGATGACCCGACGCACGCCGTGCGCGAGATGGCCCGCATCGGCGTCGCCGCCGTGCATCTCGAAGATCAAGTGCCCGCCAAAGTCTGCGGCCACCTGCCCGGCAAGCATCTCGTCTCCACGGCGGAAATGGTCGCGCGCATCACTGCCGCAGTCGCGGGCAAACCCGATCCAAGTTTCGTCGTGATGGCGCGCACCGATGCCGCCGCCAACGAAGGCGTGCCCGCCGCCATCGCTCGCGCGAAGGCCTACGTCGCGGCTGGCGCCGATATGATTTTTGCCGAGGCATTGCATACGCTGGAGGACTATCGCTCGTTCACGTCCGCGGTGGGCGTGCCGGTGTTGGCGAATCTAACGGAGTTCGGCAAAACGCCGTTCTTCTCCGTCGAAGAATTGCGCAGCGTGGGTATCGCGATGGTCCTTTATCCGCTCTCCGCCTCGCGCGCCGCCGCCGCCGCGTCGCGCGAAGTTTACACCGCGATCCGCCGTGACGGCACGCAACGCGACGTCATCGATGGCATGCAAACGCGCGCCGATCTCTACACCACGCTCGGCTACGAGCCACCACGTTGAACCTGTTCGAGCGCGCAAATTGCGCCGCGCCACCGAGTTTCTTTGTCTGCTCCCGCCAATTCATGCTATCGTTTCTTACTTCATGAGCTCCGACCTAACACCCGCCCCAAAAATTAAAAAATCCGTCGCCCTCTCCGGCGTGCCCGCCGGCAACACCGCCATCTGCACCGTCGGCCAAACGGGCAACGACCTGCATTACCGCGGCTTCGATATCGCCGAGATCGCCGCGCAATCCTCCTTCGAGGAAGTCGCCTACCTGCTCATCTACGGCGAACTCCCGCTGCGCTCCCAACTCGCCGGTTACCACCGCAAGTTGGCCAAGTTCCGCGAAATCCCCGAGGCGCTGCGCCTCGTGCTGGAGCAAATTCCCGCGTCCGCGCATCCCATGGATGTGTTGCGCACCGGTTGCTCCATGCTCGGCAATCTCGAACCGGAGCAACTGCCGCAATCCGGCCCCACACCCGACAATGTCCCTGGCGCACAACACATCGCCGACCGTCTGCTCGCCGTGCTGCCGTCAATTTTGCTCTATTGGTATCACTATTCGCAGCACGGCGTGCGCATCTCCACCGCGACTGAAGCGACTGACATCGCGACGCACTTTCTCACCCTGCTCCATCAACGCGCCCCGCGTGAATCCCAGGTGCGCGCGCTCGACCAATCGCTGATTCTCTACGCCGAGCACGAGTTCAACGCCTCGACTTTCGCCTGTCGCGTCATCGCCGGCACCGGCTCTGACATGCATTCCGCCATCGGCGGCGGCATCGGCGCTTTGCGCGGCCCGAAACACGGCGGTGCCAATGAAGTCGCCTTCGAAATCCAGCAACGCTACTCGTCGCCCGACGAAGCCGAAGCCGACATCCGCGAGCGCATCAGCCGCAAGGAAATCGTCATCGGTTTCGGTCACCCCGTTTACACTATCGGCGATCCGCGCAATCCGATCATCAAGGACATCGCCCGTCACCTCTGCACCGAGTCAGGCAACACCGTCCTGTTCGCCATCGCCGAGCGCATCGAGACGCTGATGTGGAACGAGAAAAAGATGTTCCCCAATCTCGATTGGTTCAGCGCCGTCGCCTATCACGAGATGGGCGTGCCCACCGCGATGTTCACACCGCTCTTCGTGATGGCGCGCACCGCCGGTTGGGCCGCGCACATCATCGAGCAACGGCTCGACGGCAAAATCATCCGCCCCAGCGCCAACTACATCGGCCCCGAAACCCGCTCCTTCCTCAACATCGATCTCCGCGGCCGGATGTAATCCAAAAAAATCTTTCCTCTTTCTCTTAATCTTTCCTCTTTCTCCACTTGGTTTGTTTTCGCGAAAACCCGCGCGAGCCGACGTGAGGAACGGGAGAAAGAGTAAGAGGAAAGTGAAAGATTAGGACCGCGCACTCCGCTCCTCCCGCTTCTCTCTCCTCGCTTCTCACTCCTCGCTTCCCCCACCACTCACTTCCCGCTCCTCGCTACTCACTCCTTTCTTCCCATGGGTTCCCACATCAGCAACGTCCGTCCCGCTCCCGACCAACTCATCGTCGATCTCGCCGATTATGTGCTCAACGCACAAATCCAGAGCGACGAAGCCTACGACACCGCGCGTTGGTGTCTGGCCGACACGCTCGCGTGCGGCATCATGGCGCTCGCCTACCCGGCCTGCACGAAGCTGCTCGGCCCGATCGTGCCCGGCACCTCGATCACCAACGGCAGTCGCGTCCCCGGCACCAGCTACGAACTCGATCCCGTGCAAGGCGCGTTCAACATCGGCACGATCGTGCGCTGGCTCGATTTCAACGACACCTGGCTCGCCGCCGAGTGGGGTCATCCCTCCGACAATCTCGGCGCCATCCTCGCCACCGCCGACTGGCTCTCGCGCAACGCCGCCGCCGGCACCACGCCCGCCGCCTTCTCCTCGCCGCTCACGGCCCACCGCTCCGCGCTCACGATCAAAGACGTCCTCACCGCGATGATCAAAGCGCACGAAGTGCAAGGCGTGCTCGCGTTGGAAAATTCCTTCAACCGCGTCGGCCTCGACCACGTCATCTTGGTGCGCATCGCCTCCACCGCCGTCACCGCCGCGATGCTCGGCGGCAACCGCGAGCAAGTCATCAACGCCATTTCGCATGCGTGGCTCGACGGCTCCGCACTCCGCACTTATCGCCACTCACCCAACACCGGCTCCCGCAAATCGTGGGCCGCCGGCGACGCCACCAGCCGCGCCGTCCGCCTCGCCCTCACCGCCATGACCGGCGAAATGGGTTACCCATCCGTCCTCACCGCCAAGACGTGGGGCTTCCAAGACGTTTCCTTCAAGAGCAACACCGTCAAACTCGCGCGCCCGCTCGGCAGCTACGTGATGGAGCAAATCCTCTTCAAGATTTTGTTCCCCGCCGAATTCCACGCACAGACCGCCGTCGAATGCGCCATGACGCTCCACCCGCACGTGCAGGACCGCCTCGACCAAATCGAACGCGTCGAAATGATCACGCACGAGTCCGCCATCCGCATCATCGACAAATCCGGCCCGCTCAATAATCCCGCCGACCGCGACCACTGCCTGCAATACATGGCCGCCATCGGACTCATCTTCGGCTCGCTCACGGCGGACCACTACGAGGACAAAGTCGCCGCCGATCCGCGCATCGACGCGTTGCGCGCCAAGATGGTTGTCACGGAAGAAAAACAATTCTCCATCGACTACCTTGACCCCGAAAAACGCTCCATCGCCAACGCGATTCAAGTGTTCTTCAAGGACGGCACGAAGACGGAGAAAATCGAAGTTCATTTCCCGATCGGCCACCGCCGCCGTCGCAGCGAAGGCATTCCGGTGCTCCAGCAAAAAGCCCACGCCGCTTTTGCAGCGCACTTCGGTGCGGACAAGGCCACGCAGCTCATGGCCCTCTTCAGCGACCAAGCCAAACTCGCGGCGATGCCCGTGCACGAATTTGTGACTCAATTCGTGCGATAGCACATCGCTACTGCGCAATTAGGACACCGCCTCCGGCGGTGTTCAATTCGTCAGCGCGTTCGTGAAGTAAAGGTAGAGTGCGTTGACCACAACGCGCCGACGTCTCACGGCAGATAGCGGGGTCGCGCGATCCCGCTATTCCCTTGAGCCGGAGTTTTTCGCGTCCTGTCCGCCGGGGGCGCGCCCACTGGACTGAGCGGTTTTGCGGGCCCGCCTGACCAGCCAGTGCCGCAGCCGGTTGAACACTTCGGTCAACGTCGCCTCCTTCACCTTGGCGGCCGCCTTACCGTTGACCCGCACTCGAAATCGACCAGCCGACGGGTTGGACACAAACGGCGACTCATTCGGCGCCGGAATCAGCTCCACCTTGAGCGACTCCCCCGACGCCTGATCCTTCAACGACAGTCTAAAACGTGCACGCGGGCGTCCCATGAGCCGGAATAGAAATTTGCACCGTTGCCAAGCGCAAGCTCTTCATACTCAATCCACGCTATGAACTACGCGGTAAAATCCCGTGAGGCCGAATAACACTGTTAGGCAGAAAAACAAAATGAAAAGACTACTAAATCTGATATCGGTTGCCGTAATCGCCATCTCTAGCGGGTGCATGACACACTCGAAGATGGCCGACATCATGGACTCCTGGCTCGGGGAGCCCGTGTCATCGTTGATAGAGGCTTGGGGCCCTCCAACCAGTATTATGGACGCAGAGCGGGGCGGGAAGATTTATGTGTATGACTATTCCGGTTCCGTGACCATGCCGGGCGTAGCGACTACGAATATGAATTACACGGGTCACGGTATGGCGACCGCTACGACGACCTATGGTCCCTCGATGTCGATGCCTGTCCGTCGCTACAGAATGTTTTGGGTTAGTAAGAACGGCGTTATTACGAAGTGGTCATATCAGGGACTGTGAGACTACTAACGAAAGAACCGAATGAAAAATGAGCCTAACTCAGAGCGTTCTGATTCGCCGTAGCGCGAATCGGGACGCTGGTTGAACAAGCCCGGTCACGAGTGAGGTTCGCCGCCGCGAGAGCGCTTATGCGCTTTGTGTTTGGCGCGCGGTGAGCGGAAGAAATCGGCG
>JAUXXD010000084.1 GCA_030681265.1 Candidatus Didemnitutus sp.
ACAGGCGTATCGCTTCGCCGACGGCGTGGTGTTGCCCAACCCGAACGGCACCGCTCCGGGTCTCTGGCTAGAACAAGACGGCAAGGTGCTCGTGATGCTGCCCGGTCCGCCGAACGAGATGCAGCCGATGTTCGTCGAGCAAGTGCTGCCTCGTCTCGCGCAACTCGGACGGCTCAGTGACAGCGAAACCTTTATCCAGCTGCGCACTGCGGGCGTCGGCGAATCGATGTTGGAGACGCGCTTCGAACCAATTTTCTCCCGCCATCCCGCGCTCGGCATCGCCTACTGCGCCCACCAATGGCAGGTGGACTGCCGCGTGAGTTCACCGGACGGACGTTATTCGCGCGGGCAACTGCAGACGATCGCGCAGGAATGCGCGGCGTTGCTCGGCGACGATTTTGTCGGTTTCGGCCACGACTCGCTCGCCAAAGTCACTGCCGATATGTTGCGCCGCAACGGACACACGCTCGCTGTCGCCGAGTCATGCACCGGCGGCTTGCTCGCCAATAGCTTCACCGACCTTTGCGGGGCCTCGAAATTTTTCATGGGCGGCATCGTCAGTTACAGCAACGACTCGAAGACGCTGTTGCTCGATTGCCCCGAGTGCCTGCTCGCGCAACACGGCGCGGTGAGCGCAGAATGCGCGGTGGCGATGGCTGGCGGCGTGGCGGAGCAATTGAGCGCGGATTACGGGTTGGCGATCACGGGCTACGCGGGGCCGACCGGCGAGCACGAAGACAATCCCACCGGCACCATCTACATCGGCCTGCATTCACCGCTCGGCGATTGGTCGAAAAAACTCAATTACTCCGGCCAGCGCACGACGGTGAAATTGCGCGCGGTGACGGCGGCGATCGACTGGTTGCGGCGCGAGATCGTGCGCGCGGCGCGGCATTCGCGCAGTCCGTTGGTGAACTAGTTTCTCCGCGCGTAAAGCCGGTCGCTTGCTTTACGGCGAAGTTAGAATAGTCTGACCGCCATGAAGTCCCTTCGTCTTCTGTTTCTCCTCCCCGCCATGCTTTTTTTCTCCTCCGCTTCCGCCGCACCGCTGCAGGTCGGCGATGCCGCTCCGGCGGTCATCGGCACGACCGACACCGGCGACTCGCTCGATTTTGCCGCGACCTATGCCAAGGGTTTCACGCTCGTCTATTTTTATCCGAAAGCCGACACGCCGGGCTGCACCGCGCAGGGGTGCAGTTTGCGCGATGCGTATGAAGCGCTCGGCCAGAAAGGCGTGACCGTGATTGGCGTGAGCGCCGACACCGTCGAAGCGCAGAAAAAATTCCGCGAAAAATACAACCTGCCCTTCACGCTGATCGCCGATACGGAAAAAATCGTGATTGGCGGTTTCGGGGTGCCGACGCGCGACATCCCGTTGGTCGGTTCGCTCGCCTCGCGCCAGGCATTTTTGATCAACAAGGCGGGCAAAATCGTCTGGGCCGATTTCAAGGCCTCGACCGCGCAACAGGCCCAGGACGTGCTTGCCGCGCTCGAAAAACTCGGCGACTGAGCCGCGCCCGACGCAGGGCGAACTTGGTTTCGTCCATCTCCCCAACCGCGGCCCTGCGCCGCGGTTTTTTATGCGCCGGTTTTCGCCCAACGGTTGGCGAGGACGCCATTCGCGAGCAGTTGCACGAGGTGGTAGAAGATAATCGGCAACAAAATCAGCGTGAGATCGGCGCGCGGGCCAAAAATCAGCACCGCGAGCGGCACACCGAGCGCGAGCGTCTTTTTCACGCCGCAGAAATACGCGGCGATGAAATCCCCACGCGCCAGCCGCAACGCGCGGCACGCCGTGTAGAGCAAGCCGGACATGCCGGCGAACAACACGACCACAACGGCGAAAGTCGTGCCCGTGAGCGCCGGGCCGTAGCGTTGCCAAATTTGTTCCGTCACCGAGTCGCAGAACGCCGCGTAAACAATGAAGAGCACGACAGCGTTGCTCAGACGCGCGACCCACGCTTTTTTCGCATCGATCCACGCACGCAATCGCGGACGCAAAATTGCGCCGACGGTGAAGGGCAGCAGCGTCAGCACGGAAATTTTCAGCAGCAACGGCCCGATTGCGCCGGTCTGGCCGGTCGTGCGCATCAACAAGTGCACGAGAATCGGCGTCAACAATACGCCGAGAATGTTGGAAAAGGCGGCGTTGAAGAGTGCGCCAGCGGTGTTGCCGCGCGCCACGGCAGTGAAGACGACCGACGTCGAAATCGTGGACGGCAGCACGCACAAGTAGAGAAACCCGAGTCGAATCGCCTCCGGTTGCGTCGTCCACACGGCGGGCACGACGGCGTTGAGCAACAGACCGACGAGCGGAAAGAGCACGAAGGTAAAGCCCTGGATAATAACGTGCAGTCGCCAGTTGGCCGCGCCGCTCTTCACGCTTTCGAAAGGCAACGAAAGTCCCTGCAAAAACAAAATCAGCGCGATGCCGCCGGTCGTGAGCAGTTCCGGCTGCAACGCTCCGCCGCGCGAACCCGGCGCGGGCCACGCAAACGCGAGCGCGACCGCCCCGCCCATGCCGAGCAGAAAGCCGTTTTGGCGGAGCCACGCATAGCGGGGACGTGAGTTGGCGGCGGGTGTGGTCACAATTCGTCGTCGTTAACTGGCGCGAGGAGTGTCGCCGCCGGATCAAGGCGGGCGCGCTCGATCCATTGGTGCAACAGCGGGAGCCCCGCGAGCAAGTCCGCCGTGAGCGGCGCGGCCACGAGATCGATGACGCGCAACGAACCATCGGCGGCGCGCACGACGTTGCGATCGTGCGTATCGGCCACGAGCCACGGTTCATCGTCGAGAAATGCCAGCCGCGGGTGATCGCGGTCGGCGCGGAGAAAACGCGAAGGAAACGGAATCAAGCGCGCCGGATCGAGTCCGGAGACATCGGCGGCGGCAGGGAGCGCGTTGCCCAAGGTTTGTTTCGCCACCACGACGCCTTCCGGGGTGATGGCGGCGAGTTCGGTGGGCATGCCGAGTTGGTGGATGAGTTGGAGTTTTTCGAATAGCATGCCGTAGCTGCCGGGCGCGGCGGTCGCGTTGAGCAAACCGTCGTCGTCGACCACGAAGCGAAACGTCGCGCCAACCTCGCCGCCTTCGCGAAAGTGAAAGAATTTATAAACCGACTGCCGCCGGTCGATGAAGGCCAACGCCTCCACGCCGCCGCCGATGCGCGTCAATTCCGGCGTGTTTGCCTCAAACGGATCGGCCACCTCGGAGCTGAAACCGAAATCCTCCAACGGCACGATGGGCAGCGTCGCACGGAAGGAGCGGATCGCTTCGCCGAAAGCCGCCCATTCGCCGCCGGTGGCTTCGAGCAGACTTACTTCGTCGGCTTCGACGAGGACGAGATCGCGGTCTTGATCTGCCTGGATACCGCATTCGGCTGCTGTTTCGCCCAACTGATCGAGCGTCCGAAGTCGTTGCCGGTGACGGTCCAAAACAGCGGACCATCCTTCCGCGCCGGGGAGGCGGGAGCCTTCGAGCCAGGTTGGCTGGCCGGTGAACGGGTCTTTTTGCTGCATGGGTCGGTCACGCGTCCACGGTCGCCAGCGACTCCTCGGAACGCAAAGGGAATTTGTGCGCAGGCTGTTCACAATCAGCGGTTGAGGCCAGATTAATGGCGGCAAATAAAGCCTGATTTGCGGCCATCGTGAGTGGCGCGATGCAGGCCCGCAGCGGGTGGCGGGAAGAATTGTGAAATTCCGACGCTTGACAGCCCCCGCCCCCTTCACTGACTTTGACCCTCTTTTCTCACTAAGACCATGCAACCTACATTCCGCCCGCACCGCTTAAAACGCGCCCGCAAGATCGGCTTCTTTGCCCGTAAGGCCACCAAAGGCGGCCGCGCAGTCCTCGCTAACCGCCGCCGCAAGGGCCGTAAGCGCCTGACGGTCGTCTAATTCGACTACTCCCGCCGTGTCCGGCGCTGACAGACCTTCGCCGTCGCAGCGCCTCCGCGCCTCGCAGCGCGTGAAGCGCAACCGCGATTTCATCGCGGCACGCCAACACGGCCGCCGCGCCGATTGTGGCGCGTTTCTTTTGCTCTGGCGGGCGCGCCCCGAACCCGCCGCCGCAACTCCTGCTCGTGTGGGTGTGGTCGCTTCTCGTGTTTCCGTCGGCAACGCCGTGGCACGCGCTGCGGCCAAACGCCGCCTGCGCGAAATTTATCGCAAGCACCAAGCGCTCGTGCCCGCCGGCCTCGATTTGGTGATGACCGCCCGCCCGGCATTGCTCCGGCTTGACTTTGCCGACGTGGAGCGGCGTTTCATCGACGTCTGCCGCAAGCTCCGCACCTGATATGTCCGACTCTCCCGCATCTTCCACCGCTACCCTGTCTCGCATTTCGCGAGTCGGCGCGGCGGCGGTGAGCGGCCTGATTTGGGTGTATCAACACACCGTTTCACCCGCGCTGAGCGTCGCATCGCCGTTGTGCGGTTGTCGCTTCGCACCGACTTGCTCCCACTACGCGCAACAGGCGTTGCGCGAACACGGCCTGGGCACCGGACTTGTCCTTGCCGCGCGTCGCTTGGCGAAATGCGGCCCGTGGCACCCGGGCGGCATCGATCCCGTGCCGCCGCGTCAATTTTCCTGTGTCAAGGTGCGCTCCGCCCACGCGGCGGCGAATACTCCGTCGCTTCCCCCGCTCTCCTCTCTTTCCTAATGGACAAAAAGAACACCGTTATCGGCGTGCTGCTCATTGTTGCCGCCGTTGCCAGCTACATCGCCTTCCCGCCCGTTGCCCCGCAGCCGCCCCCTGCGCCCGCGATCGAAACCGCGCCGACCACACACCCGATCGCCCGCAACACGTCGCCTGCGTCCGGCCCGGCTTCGTCGCCGCACGACGCCACGTTGACCGCTACCACTCGCAGCGTCGCCCCGGCCGCCCTCACCAAACTTCGCAACGAGTTCGTCGAAGTGAGCTTCACGAATGCCGGCGGAGCGATCGACAGCATCAAACTGCTCAAGCACGCCGCCGAGCGCGGTAAAGACGAACGCTACATCCTCAACCAATTCCACGCGGCACCCGCGTTGAGCTTTGTGGATTTTCCCGGCGTCGACAAAGACGCGCGCTACGAACTCGTATCGAGCCGCTCCTCTGAAATCGTTTACCGCGCCCTAATCGACAACCAACTCGAAGTTATCCGCCGTTACAAGCTGCTCGGCGACGGCAGCGGTGATCCGTATCAGATTCGCCACGAAACCACGTTTCGCAATCTCGGCAACCAACCGCTGCCGCTGCCGCGCGGCGCAATCAACATCGGCACCGCCGCTCCGGTCAACGCCGAGGACTACGGTCTCTACTTGAATGTCGGTTACTGGGACGGCGAGGATTTCGATCACATCGAACGCAGCAAACTCGAAGGCGGCGGCTTCTTCAGCAGCTTCGGCTTCGGCTCCAAGTCCGATTTGCCCTACCTCGATCGCACCTCCTCCATCCAATGGGCATCGGTGAAAAACCAGTTTTTCGCTTCCGTGCTCACCCCCGACGAACCCGGCACCGGCATCCGCATCGCCCGCGTAAAGGTTTACCCGCAAGCCCCCGTCGAAGATCACCGCGCCTACGGCGTCACCGGCATCACCTACTTCGAACTCAAGCCCCTCGCCGCCCACGCCTCACTCACATGGGGAGCAACCTACTTCGCCGGCCCCAAGGAATACACCCGCCTCTCGAACACGGAAA
This sequence comes from Candidatus Didemnitutus sp., assembly GCA_030681265.1. Lineage (GTDB taxonomy): Bacteria > Verrucomicrobiota > Verrucomicrobiia > Opitutales > Opitutaceae > Didemnitutus. Next base: position 5,678 of record JAUXXD010000084.1, read on the forward strand.
ATTTCAAAAAGGACGAAGACAAGGCCATGCAGTTCGGCTTCTTCGGCTGGTTCGCCAAATTGCTCATCACCATCATGAGCAAGGTCCACAGTTGGATTGGGGGAGACAGCCTCGCGTGGGGCTGGGGTTGGTCGATCGTCATCACGACGTTGTTCCTCAAGATCGTCTTCGTGCCGTTCACGCTCGCCGCGTCGCGCTCTTCCAAGCGCATGGCGAAACTCGCGCCGATGATGAAGGAGCTGCGCGAGAAACACAAAGACAGCCCGCAGAAAGCGCAGGAAGCGATGATGCGCCTCTACAAGGAATACAAAGTCAACCCGCTCGGCGGCTGCATCCCCGTGTTGATCACCATTCCATTCTTCATCGGCTTTTTCTCGATGTTGCAGAGCACGTCGGAATTGCGCTTCGCCGCGTTTCTCTGGGCGGGCGATCTCTCCGCGCCCGACACCATCGCGCGCATCATGGGCTTTCCGCTCAACATCATGCCGCTGCTCATGGGCGGCACCATGATCGTGCAAATGCGCCTCACACCGACGCCGACAACCGACAACATGCAGGCCACCATGTTCAAAATCATGCCGTGGATCTTCACGTTGTTCTGTTACAACTTCTCCTGCGCCCTCGCGCTCTACTCGACCGTTAACGGTCTCTTCACCATCGGCCAGCAGGTCTTCATCAATCGTCTCCCCGATCCCGAACTAGAAAAACGCGTGCTGGTCGATCCGAAAATCAAGAACGTGACGCCGAAGAAAAAGAAGAAGTAGGAGCAAGTAGACCAGCGCGAGTAGCGGGCATCCGGTCCGGGGCCAGGACGTTTCTCCTCGCTACCCCCTGCCCGCCTTTCGCTACTCTCTCCGTATGGCCGGACACAACAAATGGTCGAAAGTGAAACGCGCCAAGGCGGTCACCGACGCGCGCCGCGGCAAAGTTTTTTCCCGCCTCTCCCGCGAAATCACGAGTGCGGCAAAATCCGGTGGCGGTAGCAGCGAGACCAACGCCCGCCTCCGCACCATCCTGCTGCGCGCCCGTGAAGCCAACATGCCGGCGGACAACATCGACTACGCTATCAAGAAGGGCACCGGCGAGTTGCCCGGCGTGGTGTTCGATGAACTCTGCTACGAGGGTTACGGCCCCGGGGGCGTAGCCTTCGTGGTTAAAGTTTCCACCGACAACAAAACACGCGCCGCGCAAGAAATCCGCTCCGTTTTCGCCCGCTACGGCGGCAACCTCGCGCAGAATGGCGCGGTGATGTTTCAGTTTCTCCACGCCGGGCAGTTCCTCATCGCGAAGGAAAAGATCAGCGAGGACCAATTGATGGAGTTCGCCATCGCCGCGGGCGTGGACGACATCATCACCACCGATCACGGCTACGAACTCCGTTGCGACCTGCACATTTTTGACAAGGTCGCCCATGCCCTCGCAGACGCCGGCCTCACCACCGAAGTGGCTGAAATCAGTTACATCCCGACGGTCACCGTGCCCATCACCGACGTCAGCCTCGCCAAGACGCTCGTCCGCTTGCACGAAGCGCTCGACGACAGCGAGGATGTCCAATCCATCTATTCGAACGAAGAGATGGACGAAGCCACCAGCGACGCGGCCCACGCGTAAGTTGCTTCGCTTGCAAAGTTCGCCGCGACCGAGAAATCCCGCGCAATCGCAGCCGCACCCCCAGGGGAGTTTGTAACGTATTACGTTACAAGTTCACTCTTCGTCATGTTCGCCTGAGCGTTCCCGCGGAATACCACGCCGTCTGAGCGCGCCGGGGCACGGATCGCTCGTGACCCAAGCCGGTTTGTAATACAAAACGTTACAAACCTTCCGGATTACGCTGCGGCAAAGAAGCCGACTAGCGGTGAATCGATTAATTGTCCCGCGGGTCGATCAGTCGGAGGTGAGGTGCCCGACTTGGCGGGTCAGGGATTTCTCCAAACTACCGCAGACGAGTTCGCACAGTTTCGGAATCGTCGGATCGCTAATCTTGTAGAACACCTGCAAGCCCTCCTTCCGCCGCGAAAGAATGTGCGCTGCGGTCAGCGTCTGCAGGTGCCGCGAGACATTCGCCTGCGTCCCGTCTGTCGCCGCGACCAATTCGGTTACGTTTTTCTCCTGATCGAACAGGGCCTGGATCAACCGCAGCCGCATCGGCTCGGCCAGCACGGCAAAGCGCCGCGCGACCAACTCGAGGGCATCGTCATTCAGCGGGCGGTGTTTGGGCATGCGTCGGAGGAAACAGGCACTTGACATCGTGGCAAGTATATGCGTTTATGCTCATATAAAGTCAACGCTTAACTCTATGACTACACATTCACTCGTTCGCCTACTCGCCGGCTCGGTTGTTCTGACCGGTCTCGTGCTCGCCCATTTCTTCAGTCCCTGGTGGCTCTTGTTGCCCGCCTTCGCCGGTGTGAACCTGATTCAATCGGTTTTCACCGGCTTTTGTCCGCCCACCCTCATTTTGACCAAACTCGGCTGGGTCGACGACCAAGACGTCATCCACTGGGGTGGCCAACCGTCCCCACGTTCGCGCAGTTCCTGACGTCGCCCCCATGTCTATTTTCACACGGTTTCTGTGGCCGGTTGTCATCGCGGCCGGCCTCGGTGCCGCCCTCGGCTACTACGGCGAATGCACCTCCGGCACCTGCCCGCTTACCTCAACGTGGTGGCGCGGCGCGCTCTACGGTTCGGTCTTCGGAATTATCTGGGCGGTCGGGCGGCGGCCAACTCCTTAACTCATGCACCCATTGCGTTATTTTCTCCGCCGCGCACTGCGCGGAGCCCTGTTCGTCGCCACCGCATCACTCTCTGCTGAAACCTGGACTGCCCCCACCGCGGTCGCGACAGCGTTGCGCAACAATCCCGACGTCGAAGTCGCTCATCATCGACTCGCGGCCGCCGAGGCGATGATCGAACAAGCGCGCGCGGCATGGCTCCCGCAGGTTGCGCTCTCGAGCCGCTACACCGAAACCAACAGCCCGATGGTCGCTTTCGGCGCAATTCTCAACCAGCGTGCTTTTCACTTCGGCCTCGATTTCAACCAACCCGGACGCATCGATAATCTCAACCTCACCGGCACGGTGGGCTACAATCTCTACAGTGGCGGACGCGCCACCGCCGGTAAGCGCGCCGCTGAAGCCGGAGCGCGCGCCGTCGGCGAGGACCTCCGCGCCGCGCAACAGCAACTCGCACACGGCGCCATTCGCGCCCTGCTCAATTTGCGCAAAGCCCGTGCAGCCGTCGGCGCAATCGCGGCGGGCACCGAAGCGCTCGCCGCAGCTGTCGCTAATGCCCGCCTGCGTTTCGAAGCCGGACAAATGCTGAAGGCCGACCTGCTCAGCCTCGAAGTGCAATTGGCCGAAACCCGCGAAGTCCTCACGTCTGCCCGCCACCAAGCCGCACTCGCCGAACGCGCCTTCCTCTACGTGCTCGGTCTCGAACCGACGCCGGGCGGGCACGTGGAGTTGGCCGAAGAAGACACAACGCTCTCCGCCTTGCCATTGCCGCCGTCCGCCACAATCGCGCAACGCCCCGAACTGCTCGGCCTGCAAGAGCGCCTGACCGCCGCCGAACACCTGGTCGAAGTCGCTCGCGGCGCACGCCGTCCCACCGTAAATGCTTTCGCTTCCTACCAATACGACCACGGCGGGAAACTAAATCGCCACGGCGACAGTTGGTTGGCCGGCGTCGCCGTTGACGTGAATCTTTTCGATGGCGGACAGACGTCCGGCAAAATCCGCCAGGCCGCCGCCGAAGTGGCGCAGGTCAAAGCGATGATCCGCAAGACGCGCCTCGGTCTGGCCCTCGAAGTCGAACAAGCCCGGCTCGCCCACGACGCCGCGCGCGCGCGTCTCGCAGTCAGCGACCAAACTGTTGCGCAAGCCGAAGAGAGCGCCGCGCTCAGTCGCGCGCGTTTCGCCCAAGGGGTGTTGCTCACCGCCGAACTCATCGGCGTCGAAAGCCGTCTCCTCGAAGCCAACATGCGCCGCGCCGTCGCTCAAGCCGACGAGCGGATCGCGCTGGCCGATCTCTATCGCTCACTCGGCCTCCTGCCGTTCACCGCCAACTGATTTTCCCGCCATGAAACTTCTCTTGTCCCTTGCCTTACTGGTCGCCGTCGCCGGTTGCTCCAAATCTCCACCTGCCACTACCGTCAACGCGGCCGACTCAACGAGCGCCGTCGTGCACGTCGCCCCAGTCATTGCAGTCGAGCTACCCCTTCTCGCCGAACTCACCGGCACGGTGCGTCCGGTCCGTCGCGCCACGCTCGCCGCCAAGGTGATGGGCGCCATCACGGCAATGCCTCTCGGGCTCGGTCAACGCGTGCAAGCGGGCGAGCACTTACTGACGATTTCCGCCGCCGAAATCTCCGCGCGCGTCGCGCAAGCACAGGCGCAACTCAACATCGTCCAACGCGACCTCGCGCGGGAGCGCGAACTCCTCACCCTGGGCGCGAGCACGACGGACACGGTGCGTGGACTCGAAGATCGCTTCGCCCTGACCGCCGCGATGGTGCGCGAAGCCGAAACAATGCTCGGCTACACAGAACTGCGCGCGCCCTTCGCCGGAGTGATTGCGCGAAAGTTTGTGCAAGCGGGTGATCTCGCCGCGCCGGGCCAGCCACTCGTCGAGCTTGAAAGCGCTGATGCGTTTCAGATCGAAGCCGGCATTCCCGACTCGCTCGCCGCCCACCTTGTGTTGGGCTCGTCGTTTCTGATCGAAGCGCCCGCGGAGCAAGCGTCGTTTTCCGCGGAGTTGGCAGAGCTATCCTCCGCCGCCGATGCGTTTGCTCACACGGTGCTGGCCAAGTTTGCCGTGCCGGCTACGGCCAAAGTTCGCTCGGGCCAATTCGTGCGCGTGCACGTCGCCACCGGCACCACCCGCGCCCTGCTCGTGCCCGAGGCGGCGCTGTCGCGCAACGGCCAGATCGAGCGCGTCTTCGTCGTCGAAGCAGGGCGCGCGGTGTTGCGCCTCGTCAAAAGCGGCGCCTCTCATCACGGGCGCTTGGAAATTCTCAGCGGCTTGTCGGAGGGCGAAACGGTCATCGTGTCGCCACCGGCCGGGTTGCGGGAAGGCCAGAAGATTGAGGTGCGTTCATGAGTTCAGGTGAAAATAATTCCGGCGCGGCGCCACGCGGTATGGCCGGGCGCATGGCGGCACTGTTCATCGATTCGAAGCTCACGCCGATCGTCGTCGCGGCGTCGTTGCTGCTCGGTGCGTTTGCCGTGCTGATGCTCCCGCGCGAAGAGGAGCCACAAATCAAGGTGCCGATGATCGATGTGCTGGTCGCCATGCCCGGGGCGACGGCGGCGGAGATCGAAAATCGCGTGACGCGGCCGATGGAAAATCTTCTCTGGGAAATTCCCGGGGTCGAATACCTCTACTCCACGGCCAGCCCTGGCGCGAATCTCACCATCGTGCGCTTCAAGGTTGGCACCGACATCGAGACCGCGCTCGTGCGTCTCAATCAGAAACTACAAACCAATTTCGATCAGATTCCGCCCGGCGTGTCCGCTCCGTTGGTCAAACCCCGCACGATCGACGATGTGCCGGTGGCGGCGCTGACGTTCCACAGTTCGCGCTACGACGCCCTCATGCTGCGCCGCGTGGCAGCCCAAGTGGAGGAACGCCTGAAGGCGATCCCGATGATTGCAGAAACAACGCTTATCGGCGGCGCACGGCGGCAAATTCGTGTGCAACTCGAGCCGAGCGCGCTCGCGTCGCGCAATCTCAGCGCGACTGGACTTGTGCCGTCGTTGCAACAGGCCAACGCGCAAGCGTATACTGGCGCGCAGGCGTTTGGCAACCGCGAGACCCTGTTGCAAACCGGCACGTTCTTTCGCGATACGCGCGATGTCGGGGCGGTGGTGGTCGGCGTCTTTGGCGGCCGCCCGGTTTACTTGCGCGATGTCGCAACGATCACCGACGAAGCCGAAGAGCCTTCGCATTACGTGTTGTTCGGTCGGGGCGCAACGGGCGAAGAGCAAACCGCCGTCACGCTCAGTCTGGCCAAGCGCCCCGGCGCGAATGCGATCGAAGTTGTCGCCGCCGTCATGGCACAACTCGACGCCCTCAAGGGCACGCTCATCCCGGCCGACGTCGGCGTGGCCATCACGCGCGACTACGGCGCGACGGCAGCGGAAAAATCCAACGAGTTGCTGCTGCACATGGGCATCGCGATCTTCGGTGTCGCGATTTTGATTTTGTTTTTCCTCGGCTGGCGCGAGTCGCTCGTCGTATTGCTCGCGATTCCGGTGACGCTTGGGCTGACGCTCTTGGTGTTCTACCTCTACGGTTACACGCTCAACCGGATCACGCTCTTCGCCTTGATTTTCTCCATCGGGATTCTGGTCGATGACGCGATCGTGGTCGTCGAAAATATTGTGCGGCACATGGGTCTGCCCGAGACCCGCGGCAAATCACTGCGCGAAATCTCAATCACCGCCGTCGATGAAGTCGGCAATCCGACGATTCTGGCCACGTGGGCCGTAATTGCCGCCGTGCTGCCGATGGCTTTTGTCAGCGGCATGATGGGCCCCTACATGCGGCCCATCCCCATCGGCTCCAGCGCCGCGATGCTATTCTCTCTGCTCGTCGCTTTTGCTGTCACGCCATGGGCCGCGCTGAAAATGCTGCGCGGACACCGTCCGCCACACGGCCACTCCGCCGAATGGGTTGACGCGCCGGTGCGCGCTGACGAACCGAGGGCCGACAATGCGTTCACTCGCCTCTACACGCGCTTCATGGGGCCGTTGCTGCAACGCCGTGGGTTGCGCTGGGTGTTTTTGCTGGTCGTGGCCGCACTCACCGCGGGCTCGATGGGACTCGTTGGCGTCAGCGCGGTGAAAGTGAAAATGCTGCCGTTCGACAACACGTCGGAATTCCAAGTCATCATCGACCTGCCGGAAGGCAGCACACTCGAACAAACCACCCGCGTTGCCCGCGAGATGGCGGCGAGTCTCCGCACCGAGCCCGAAGTGCGCGATTACCAGATCTACGCCGGCACGGCCTCGCCGTTTAATTTCAATGGACTCGTGCGCCACTATTTTCTCCGCCGGGGCAGCAACGTCGCGGACATCCAGGTCAATTTGCGACCCAAGCACGAACGCGCCGCGCAAAGTCACGATATCGCCAAACGCATTCGCCCGCGTCTCGCGGTCATCGCAGAACGTTACGGGGCCGCCATCGCGGTCGCCGAGGTGCCGCCGGGGCCGCCGGTGTTGCAAACGCTCGTCGCGGAAATCTACGGGCCGGACGAGGCGGCGCGGTTGCGTCTCGCGGAGCGCGTGCGCGAAATATTCCGCGCGTCGCCGGGCGTCGTCGACGTCGATTGGTATGTGGAAGACTTGCAGACCAAGACGGTGTTGCGCGTCGACAAAGCCAAGGCGGCGCTGCACGGCATCACCGAAGCGGCCATCGCCCGCACCGTGCAACTCGGTGCGCAGGGCATGCCCGTGACGCTGCTCCACGCGGCCAGCGAAAGAGAAGACGTGGCGATCGTGCTCGAATTACCGCGCGCATTGCGCGCGCGCCCCGAAGATTTGTTGGCGCTATCGGTTCGCTCGGAAATGAATCCTGCGGCACCGCTCGTGCCATTGCGTGAGCTGGTCACCGTGGAAACGACGGTCAGTGAACGAAATATTTATCACAAAAATCTGCGCAACGTCACCTATGTCACCGCGGACGTCGCGGGCGTGGTCGAGAGCCCTGTTTATGCGATTCTCGCGATGAATCGCGAACTGGCGAAACTCGATGGACGCGAGTTCGGCGGCACGCAACCACACGTGAAGATTCTCAATGCCAGCATGCCGGACGATGAGCGCGAACCGGCGATGAAGTGGGATGGTGAATGGCAAGTGACGCTGGAAGTTTTCCGCGACCTCGGACTCGCGTTCGCGGCGGTGCTCATTCTCATCTATATGCTCATGGTCGGATGGTTCAAAAACTACGCGACGCCACTAATCGTCATGACGGTGATTCCTTTCTCGCTCGTCGGCATCCTGCCGGCCCACGCGGCGCTGGGTGCATTCTTCACCGCGACGTCAATGATTGGCTTTATGGCGGGCGCTGGGATCGTCGTGCGCAACTCGATCATTCTCGTCGATTTTATCGAGCTGCGTCACAGCCAAGGCCGGCCGCTGCGTGAGGCGTGCATTGAGTCGGGGGCGGTGCGGTTTCGTCCGATGATGCTCACCGCCCTCGCCGTGATGGTTGGCGCGATCGTGATTCTCGCCGACCCGATTTTCCAAGGACTCGCGATCTCCTTGCTTTTCGGTGCCCTCGCGTCGCTCATTATCAGTCCGTTGGCCGTGCCATTGATCTATTACATGACCCACGCTGGTAAAAATCCACTTGCTCCGGTTACTGTGCAAACCACCCACGAAAAATGATGCATTGGCTACTCTTGATCGGCGGCGCGATCGTCGCTGTTTTTATTGTCCGCACATTGTATGTGGCGCGCCCCGGGATCACGCCAGAGGCCGGACGCGCGGCCCTCAAGTCCGGTGACGCCGTGCTGGTGGATGTGCGCGAGCCGAGTGAGTGGGGCGGCGGCACTTTGCGTCATGCGTTCCTGCTTTCGTTAAGCGATTTGCGCGGCCCTCGCGCCAAGTGGCAGGCCTTTCTCGCCAAGCACAAGGGCAAGCAGTTCTTGCTTTACTGCGCCTCGGGCGCGCGTTCGGGCATGGCCGCCGCCATGCTCCGCCGCGAGGGCCATCGGGCGGTCAACGCGGGCGCCATGGCCCGCTGGCAATAACCGGCACCCTGTTTGCCGGAGGAGGCGCGCGGCCGGCAATTATATGTTTCTGTGCGCATATAGCCATTAATGCGCATTGGTGGGCAACTGGTGCGCAGCCCGTCGGAGATGAATCGGCGATAATACCACTGCCATGAAAGCACCTGTTCAATCCAGCCCCGCCGCGATGGCGCGGCGCTTGCTTCTCCCGGCGGTCGCGCTCCTTGCGGCGGTCTCCTTCACCAGCCCGTTGGGGGCCACCAACGGCATGAACATGGAGGGCTACGGTCCCGTGGCCACCGCCCTGGGCGGGGCCTCACTGGCCTACGACAACGGCACCGCTGCCGTAATCAACAATCCAGCCACGCTCAGTTTGATGGCGGAGCGGGCGCGGCTCGATCTCGCGGTCGGCATTCTCGGCCCGGATATCACCGCCACCAGCACGACTGGTATCGGCGCCGATTCGCAAGCGACGGCGTTCTTCATGCCGGCCTTCGGCTACGCCAAGCGCAGCGGCAATCTGGTCTACGGTTTCGGCCTCTTTGGCCAAGGCGGCATGGGCTGCGAATACGACGCCAACTCGTGGCGCGGACTCGGCTTCGGTCTCGTTAATCGCACCGAAGTTTCCGTGGGGCGCGCGATCATCCCGATTGCGTGGAAGGTCAATGATCGCTTCCACCTGGCGGCGTCCGCCGATTTCATGTGGGCGGGCATGGATCTGAAGATGGCGATGAGCGGCGCGCAGTTCTTTGATCTCGTTAATCCGATGAGTCAGCAGTTCGGCCGCGCCTCCGGCACGATCATCCAAAGTTTCAACGGCATGATGGGCACGCTCCCCGTCGGCACCAATGTTGACTACGCCTACTTCGATTTCTCCAACGGCAACGATTTCACCGGCCGGGCGCGCGGCTACGGCTATGCGGCCAAGATCGGCGTTGTTTACGAGGCGAGCAACAACGTCACGCTCGGCCTCACTTATCACTCCAAATCCGCGCTCGGCGATCTGACCACGCCGAACGCCAAGGTCTCCTTCCAACTCAACGTCCCGGGTCTGGGCGCGATGGCGCAAACCCTGAACGGCTCGATGCGCATCAATGATTTCGAGTGGCCCGCGATGCTCGGCGTCGGCCTCGCCTACCGCCCGACCGAACGCTGGCTCCTCGTCGCCGATGTGCGCGAGATTTTCTGGAAGGACGTGATGCAGCAGTTCTCGATGACCTTCACAGCCAACGGCGAGGCCGCCAACGGCCCCTTCGCCAACCAAGTGCTCGACGCCACACTCTTCCAGAATTGGGACAACCAATTCGTGCTCCAACTCGGCGCCGCCTACCAAATCACCGACGCCTTCACCCTGCGGTTCGGCGGCAACTTGTCCAGCGACCCCATTCCGGACAAGTTCCTTAATTGCCTCTTTCCCGCGACGATCGAGCGCCACCTCACGGCCGGTTTCGGTTGGAAGATCGACGCCCGCGCCAGCGTCGACGTCTCCGTCACCCGCGGTTTCAAAGTTTCTAAAATCAACGGTTACGGCATCGGCGTCAGCCACGCCCAAACCAACGCGCAAATCATGTATAGTTACCGCTTCTGATTTGCCCCACCCACCGCGCCCAACCCAACCCACGCCATGAAAAACATCCTGATCCTCGGTGCCGGCACTGCTGGCACGATCATGGCCAATAAACTGGCCCGCGCCCTGCCTTCCGCGCAGTGGCGCATCACGGTGGTCGACCGTGATAATGATCATGCTTACCAACCCGGCTTCCTCTTCGTGCCGTTCCACGGCTACGAACCCGCCGACCTCATCCGCTCACGCCGCAAGACCCTCGACGCCCGCGCTACTTTCCGCGAAGCGCTGATCGAGCGTATCGAACCGGACAAAAACCGCGTGCACCTCAAGGGCGGCGACGTGCTCCCCTACGACTTCCTCATCATCGCCACCGGCACCCAACCCACGCCCTCGCAAAACGAAGGCATGCTCGGCGACGAATGGCACAAGTCCGTCGGCGAGTTCTACACGCTCGAAGGTTGCACGAAGCTCCAACACCAGTTGGACAACTTCAAGGGCGGTCGCCTCGTCGTGAACATCGCCGAGATGCCCATCAAGTGCCCCGTCGCTCCGCTCGAATTTGCCTTCCTCGCGGAATCGTATTTCCGCGCCAAGGGCCTGCGCGACAAAGTCGAAATTGACTACGTCACGCCGCTCCCGAGCGCGTTTACCAAGCCGAAGGCCGCCGAACTCCTCGGCGACTTCCTCGACAAGCGGCGCATCAAGCTCGAAGCCGATTTCTCCCTCGCCCGCGTAGAGCAGGCGGAGAAGAAAATCGTCTCGTGGGACGAACGCGAAATCCCCTACGACCTGCTCGTCACCGTGCCCACCAACATGGGCGATCCCGTCATCGGTGCTTCCGGCATCGGCGACGAGTTCAACTACGTGCCGACTGACAAACACACGCTGCTCTCGAGCGTCGCGCCCAACATTTTCGCCATCGGCGATGCCACCGATCTGCCGTCCTCCAAGGCCGGTTCCGTCGCGCATTTCCAGGCGGATGTGTTAATCGAGAATGTCCTCAGCGTCATCGCCGGCCGCGCGCCGGAGGCGAAGTTCGACGGTCACGCCAACTGCTTCATCGAATCCGGCGACGGCAAGGCGTTGCTCATCGACTTCAGTTACGACGTCGAGCCACTCCCCGGCACCTACCCGTTGCCGCTCATCGGCCCGATGTCGCTGCTCAAAGAGACGCGACTCAATCACCTCGGTAAACTCATGTTCAAATGGGTTTATTGGAACATGCTCCTTCCGGCCCGGCCCATGCCCGTCGGCCACCAATTCAGTATGACCGGCAAAGCCATCGGCTGAAAACCAACCACGAACCTCAACTCATTACCACCATGTCCACTCGCACGATCAATAACAAGGCCATCGACTTCGATGCCGACGGTTTCATGACCAACTACAAAGACTGGGATCTCGAGATCGCCAAAGTCCTCGCCGCCGAGGAAGAAATTCCCGCGCTCAACGACCGGCACCTCGTCGTGTTGAACTACATGCGGCAGGAATTCGAAACCAAGGGCGACGGCCCCAGCATGCGCAAGCTGACGAAAGAAAGCGGCGTGCCGACGAAGGAGCTTTACGCGCTCTTCCCCGGCGGCCCCGCCAAGAAGGCTGCGCGCATCGCCGGCATCAAGAAACCCCACGGCTGCATCTGACAACCCCTCCGAATCCTTCTCTTTTCTCCTCCCCTTTCTCTTTCTCCCCGACCAATCCGAGAAAGAGGAACGAGTAAGAGAAAGAGGAAAGAAGGAGAAACGTCCCCGCACGCCCTCTACCCGCTCCTCACTCCCCACTTCCCACATCTCTCCTCACCACCACATTCCCGCCATGTCCTCTCCCGATAAAATCAAAAAAGTTTCGATCATCATTTCGCGCGGTTCGCTCGAAGGGGTTTACCCCGGCCTCATCATGGCCAACGGCGCCCGCATGGAAGGCATCGAAGCCAACGTCTTTTTCACCTTCTTCGGCCTCTACGCCATCCTCACAAAATACCAGGACACGCTGAAAGTCGCCACCGTGGGCAATCCCGCAATGCGCATTCCTGATGCGAAAGGCTTTCCTTTGCCGACGTTCCTCGGCGCGATTCCCGGCATGTCCGCTTTTGCGACGAAGATGATGCAAAAGGAAATGGAGAAGCTCGATATCCCTCCCGTCAGCGAGTTCACCCAAATGATCTCCGACGCCGGCGGCAAAATCTATGCCTGCAAGGCCACGGTCGACATGTTCCATCTCGCGAAGGACGACTTCGTGCCGCACATGGACAAGGTGCTCACCGTCGGCGATTTCTACGAACTCGCCGGCGGCGGGCAGATTATTTTCACCTGAGCGCAGGTGGGTGCTCCGGCGTTAGCGCGCCGGTTACCATGGCGAGCCCCGTCGCTTCGACCCGACGGGGCTCTTTTTGCGGCAACGAAAGTGAGCCGATGCGCAGTCAACTTGCGGCGAGCCGTGTATGCTTTCCCTATGAAAATGTTGCGGTATGTCGTGAGCGGCGGGGGGCTGCTGCTGGCCGCGCTGTGTTTTGCCTCCGCCTCGACCGAGACCAAATTCGTCTGGGCTGATCTTGACGATCCGGCGACACAAACAGTCAGTCGCACGGCAAACGGCTGGATCAATCAACTCCACGATTCACTGCTGCGCGAAGTGGACACCCTGTTGCATAATCTCCGCCCCGAAAGC
>JAUXXD010000051.1 GCA_030681265.1 Candidatus Didemnitutus sp.
AAGCGCATAAGCGCTCTCGCGGCGGCGAACCTCACTCGTGACCGGGCTTGTTCAACCAGCGTCCCGATTCGCGCTACGGCGAATCAGAACGCTCTGAGTTAGCCCCTCTTTTTATGATCGCATACAACGAAATCCAATGCAGCGAACTCTACGCCGACAAACTGCGGCTAGACTTCTTACACGAACACCCTGAAAGCCTGCCGTATCTGGAGGATGGAATCTGGCGAATCCCGTATCTGATGGACGGGGCCGGTGGATTCGGCGGAGGTGTCGGAGAAATGACGCACCGAACACTGCGCGGCGTTATCGACCTCGCGATGGCTAACACCAAGATCAGCCACGGCGCGTAGCGCCGTTGTGCTGTAGCGATTTGTTCGACCTCTTTTATGAACGCTTGCCAAAACACCGACCGAGAAATCTGGCGGAAACGCCCCGGCGACTTCTACTCGCCTTCGATGCACGCAACCGAATCGGGCGGCATCGGAATCAACTGCGGTGGACACGTCATCGTCGCGCCCGTGGAACGCTGGCACGACTGCGGCGAAAAACTGCTATGCGTGGACCCGACCTTGCCGCGCTGGCGCTGGAAACTCGCCATGCGCCTTCTGCGTTGGTCGAACGACTAAGCTCAGCCACGCGGGAACTGAAAATATGAAACAACCTGAACCTCAAGAGAACAACCCAGAGCGCCCGCCCGCGTTGGCTGGAGCGCATGGTTCGGCTGCGTCGCCCGCCGACTGCAAACGGTGCGGCGGTGAGGGGCAACTCTTTTGTTGGGACGACCAACATCCCGAAATCGGACCTGAAACCTACGCCATCCACTGCGAGGACTGCGACAACACAGGCCCGATAAAACCGAGTGAAGGCGAAGCTGTAGCTGCATGGAACGAGCAGCCGAACGCTTAGATCAGACACGCTCGCCATGAAAAACCAACCCACTCCCGCTCGTAAGAAAACCGCCCGCAAAAGGACGGCTGGCGAGCGTTGTTCTGTATCGTCTGGTTCGGCTCCGTTGACTTTTGAACAGGGCTATATCGCCGCCGTGGCAAATCTGCTCCGCGCCCACGATCAGCCAACGATGGCTGCCGACCTCATCCATGGGATGAACGTGGACTGGTCGAAGATCGACCCCTACGACCGCGACGAAATCAAGCGCCACGGTCTCTTGCCGAACACACATTAGCACCACACGCGTGTCTTTATCATGGCCGACGTCATCACAGAACTCGCTCGCATCGCTAACGGCCCGCCGCACAACTTCGCGCGGGCGACGATCCGCACCTATTCAACCTGGGCGCGGGAGTTCTATCGCTTCACTCAGCGGCCTCTGAGTCAGTGCGGCGCGGCGGATGTGCAAGCGTTCCTCACTCGGGTCGCGGAGATGAACTATTCGCGCACTTCTCAGCGCCAGGCGTTGTGCGCTTTGGTCTTCGTCTTCCGGCACGTCATCAAGATCGAGCTCGGCGACATCGGCCGCTTCCGTCCAGCGCCTCAATTCCGTCGTCCGCCCACCGTTCTCTCGCGCGACGAGATCCTCCGCTTGCTCGATCGCATCGAACCCAAGCACCGCCTCGCCGCCGAGCTCATGTATCGCTGCGGGCTTCGGTTGAACGAAGTCTGCCAACTCCGCGTCATGAATCTCGATGTCGCGAATCGCCGCGTCTGCGTGCACGATGGCAAGGGCGGCAAGCACCGCGAGGTGCCGTTGCCCGATTGCCTAGTTGAGCGGGCGGCAAACCGGCAAAAATGGCGGGCAGCCCTCCACGATGCCGACCTCTCCGCCGAAGCGGGCCGGGTCGAACTGCCGAACCGGCTCGGCCTGAAGATGCCGAGCGCCTGCCGCGCGCTCGCCTGGCAATACATCTTCCCCTCCGCCGTCATCCGCGATGGCACCGACTTTGACGGCAACGGCAACGCCGTGCCTTGGCTGATTCGCTATTCCGTTCGTGGGCGCACCAACCAGGTTAATCTAATCTATGGCGGGCGTTTGCGGCTAACGGCGAGCTTGCGCGATGCGTTGGCTTATCTGCGCCAACTCACAAGTTGACGATTTCGACGGCGGGCGCGACTCGGGTTGTCCACGTTGGGGGAGTGTCCCAAAAGCGGCGCAGATTCTTGTCAAGAATCACATCCGCATAATGGTCGTTTGTGACATCAACCGTTTTGTGTCGCAGGAATTTTTGCGCCGTGAAAATGCCCTTTGTCGTTGCCCAATAACTACCGCATAAGGCGCGCAATCCGTGCGCCGCTTTCTCTCCCTTGTTTGCCGCGAGGCCGCGCGCCTTCAACCAACTATTCAGCCGGGCGAAAACATCCTCGGTTCGCTCGGTCGCTGTGCCGGTCAAGATAGTCGATGGACTTTCGGCGAGTGCATCGATCTCAGCGAGAACCCAAGTTTCGATTTCCGCAAAGCCCTCATCTTTCCCTTTGGCGATAAACTCGGGCGTCGAGCGCACCCAAAGGCGCGGCGTCGTCCCGCGCTCAATCCATTCGCGAACGGCATGGCCGACTTCCTTTTTGCGCAAACCCGCGTGCGCAGCGAGCAACCACGCAAGATACGCATTCCTGTCCGGCGCCATCGCTACGCCGTCGCCGTCAATAAATCCGTCTCGTAGTTGCCACGCGTCGCCAAACACGCGCTCAATCACGGCAGTAGGCGGCAGACGATATTTCTTTTTTTCAACCCGCCGATACGACATGCCTTCGAGCGTTTTATCTAGCGCCTCGGGCAATTCCAGATGCGCGTAGTGTTCGCGGGCATCGATCGTAAACAGCCCGCGAATCGACCGGAACACGGCATTTGCGGAACGCTTCTTGGTTTCCACGTCGCTCTTGTCTGTTCCCGCGCGCTCCACACGACCGAGCTTGAAATCACTCACGAGGCGCGGCGTCAATTCGTCCAAACCTAATCGATTGACTGATTCGACTGAAGGAATTTTCCCGTGACGAAAGCCAAGACCCTGGCGGAACAAAACGAGCAACGAGTTGCGATAGCTCGCGCCCGTGCGTCCGTCGAGGGCAAGCGCCTTTTCTGCCGCTTGGTGCGCGGCAATCAAATCACCAACGCTGGCGGATTTCGTTGCCGGATTAGCGCGCTCCCATTTCGACGGATTGAACCGCTTGATTGCTTCCTCTACTGTCATCGTCGGCGAATCAAGAAAGCGGCTGATCTCGTCGGCGAGCCGTTCTGCGTTACGACGAATCGATGGGAGGGGGAAGTAATGTTGCCGCCCATTGCGCACGACGCGCATCGTGTAACGCGCCGCAACGTGCATTGAACCGTCCGGCATCCTTTTCTTTAAGCGCACAACCAAGACCCCGCGACGAGTGCGAAATTTATCTAGTCCAGTGGCTTTCATTCTAACAGGAATCTGACATGTTTTTGCTTGTCCGGTCAAGTGCGTTGAATGTTCGGAGTTGACGAATTACAAAACATTGCTGCTACATTCCGCGCTTACGTGCGTTAATTTACGCACACGGATTCCCGATGGCTAACTCTGACTCTGCTTGTCTAGGTTCGAGTCCTAGCCGGGCAGCCATTCAAAAAAATCCTCCAGTGAAATCAGGAAAGTGAATTGACAGTGTAAAGTGATTCCCAATCAATCCAGTTTTAGTTCGCACACCTCTTGCCCTGCTACGCTTCATACCCACACCCCTTTTCGCTCCGCCGTGCTGGCGCAGCGCGGAGAGCGTTGGTCCAGAGATTCGTTTCCGCAGTTGCGCGCACGCCCTCCTTAGCTACGATTCGTCGCTGATTTTCACTACCGGCTAATTCTTAATCCTACTAAAATCGCATTATGATCACTGCACACATGCCCTTGGCGTTTATGATGAACATGACTCCGATGGAGCTCTTCAAGTTTGGTGGGCCCATCATGTGGCCGATCTTACTGATCTCGCTCCTGTCGATCACCGTCATTGTTGAGCGTTTGATTTTCATCTTTCGGGAAAACGCCCAACGCGATGCCGCTGCCGTCGAGCGCATGATGGAAAAGGTTGAGTCGCGCGACATAGAAGGCGCCATGCAGATCGGCAAGAAAAGCAATGATTACGTCGCCCGCATTTTGGTCTACGCTCTTTCGCACCGTGAACAATCGCTCTCCAATGCGATCGTGCGCGCTGCCAACCAAGAGCTTACGCGTTACCAGCAAGGCTTGACCATTCTCGACACTGTTATCACCGCCGCTCTCTTGCTCGGACTACTCGGCACGGTTACCGGCATGATGGAAACGTTCGGCGCCCTCGGTGAGGGTGGCGATATTGCCGCCAACGCTTCGCGCGTTATGGCTGGCGTCGGTGAAGCGCTGATCGCGGTTATGGTCGGTTTGACCGTGACCGTCGTCACGCTGCTGCCTTTCAATTATCTTACTTCTCGTCTTGAGCAGGCTCGTCATGAAGTCGAAGACGCTGCCAATGCGCTGCGCCTGATCGTCGACAAGCGCGCGGGTCAGGAATCCACCGCTAATCACTAAGCCCTGAGTCTCGCACACTCGGACCCATCGACAGGCAACTTACTAACTCTTAAATAACATGCACGGAGGAGGCGGCAACAACGCGGGAGATACGAAAAAAGCCCGGATCGAGATCATTCCCATGATCGACATCATTTTCTTCCTCCTCGCGACATTCATTCTCTTCACGCTTTCGCTGAATAAATCGGACGGCATTAATGTGCAGTTGCCCGCTTCCGAGACCAGCGAGCCGCGTGATCCCGCCGGCACGGTGACCGTCTCAGTGACCGACGAGGGAACCATTGCATGGAATCGAGACCTTGTGACGCTCGATGAGTTTCTGGTGCGCCTTCAACAATATCGGCAGCAGGAGCCGGATGGCCGTGTCTTGATCAACGGTGATGAGCGGGCCTTTTTCGCGCAGGCGATTTACGTCTTCGATGAAGCCCGCAAAGCCGGCTTCACCAAAGTGTTCATCGAGACGCGTATGAGGCAAAACTAAACCCGCGCCTAAGAAAGCGCCGGATCGCTCGTTACCTCTTCGGAGCCAACCTCCAAATTCTCTCTCATGCAACTTAAGCTCAGGCCAATGAAAAAAGCCCGGATCGAGATCATTCCCATGATCGACATCATCTTTTTCCTTTTGGCCACGTTCGTCCTTTTCACGCTGTCGCTCAATCGTATCCAATCCATTCCGGTCGACCTGCCGACGGGAATTCCTCCCCAAGGCAGCACGAAGCCCGAGGAACCAACCACGATTCAAGTATCGGAACAGGGTGCGGTTTACTGGAATCGCGAACTGATCGACATGGGCGAATTGCCCTCTCGCATCGCGCATTACAAAACACAGACCGAAGATCCTAAAATCCTCGTGGCCGGTGATGAAAAAGCCCGCTTCGGAGCCACTGTCTTAGTGCTCGATGAGATCCGCAAGGCAGGCATCCATAAATTCTCGGTCGAAACCCGCACCCGTCCCACGGGCAAATAAGGCGAACATGAACAAAGACCTTATTATCGGATTTGTTGTGGCGGCCAGTCTCCACGCCACGTTGCTGCTCGGCTTTAACGAAAAAACAGTTACTAAAGCCAAGGTTGTAGAAGAAAAAGTCCCGCTCATCCAGATGGAGATGCCGGACCTCGAGCCCGATACGGAAGAAGTCGTCGAAGAACTCTCAGACGATGCGCCAATGAACCAACTCGCGCCCCCGAGTTTGGTGGATGTCCCATCGGTATCCGTCACCGCATTTACCCAACCCCTTCAACCCCCACCACCTCCCGGCCTGACGGCTGCCAAAGGTGCCATCACCATCCCTGTGGTCAAGCCCGGCACCAAGCTCGGCCAAGGCATGAAGGACTTGTTTGACGTCGCCAATCTCGACCAGCCACCGGTCTTACGCGTGCCGGTTTCGCCGAATTATCCCTTCGAAATGCGCCGTGCCGGCATTAGCGGCGAAGTGCTTGTCGAATACATCGTCGATTCCACTGGCCGTGTTAGCCAAGCTCAGATCGTGCGTTCATCACAACGCGAATTTGAGCAACCCGCGATGCAGGCAGTGCTGAAATGGCAGTTCCGCCCCGGGCGGAAGGGTGGCCGTGCCGTCAACACTCGCGTGCAACAGGTCATAACCTTCAATCTCAACGAAGATTAAGCCAATGTTTCCCATTTTTACCCGCGTGCGCCAGTTTGGGCTAGTTGCCCTCGCGATTCTCACCGCGACAATCGCCTCCGCCCAGTCTCGCGACTATTCACTCACCGACTCGACCAGCGAGTTCTTGAGCACAGCCTACAAGACTGCGATTGAAGCCAAAAATTTCGATACGGCACTGGCAGGAATTAATGCGCAAATCGCCAAACTGTCCGATCCATCCGGCTACGATGCGGCGGTGTTGAATCAATTCAAGGCACAGGTGCTTTTACAAAAGGGATCCTTTACCGAATCGATCGTCCCGCTGGAAACCGCGCTCCGCTTATCCGACGCCAAGTCGCCGTCCTTTTTCGAGGAGCGCGCAATTTTGGAGACGGTGTATTTTCTTTCGCAGCTATATTTCCAAGAAGCGACCTCCTCAAAGAATCCCGCGCACGTGAAACGCAGCTATGAACTCTCCGAGAGTTACATCAAGCGCTGGATTAGCATGAACAAAAAGCCGAATCCGGAAGTGATGCTTTTCTACGCTTCTTTGCTCTACAATCGGGCCACCCAAGACGGCGACGATCCTGATTTGGCCTCCATCGGGAAGGCATTGGAAGTCGTTGATGAAGGTTTGCGGATGTCAACGCGCCCGAAGGATCACCTCTACATCCTGAAGCTAGTTTGCTTGCAGCATTTGGGGCGCAATGCGGAAGCGATCGAATTGCTCGAGCTGTTAGTCGTGCAACAACCGTCCAGCCGTAATTATTGGCAACAGTTGGTGGCGCTTTATCTTGGGCAAGGCCAGGATATCCGCGCCATTCTCGCCTTTGAGCGAGGACAAGCGAACGGCTTCATGACCGGACCGAAGGACAACTACAACTTGGTCGGCATCCACTTTAATATCGGACAATACGAGCGCGCCGCGGAGTTGCTGGAGAAGGGCTTAGCGGATGGTTCGATCGAAAGTGAAGAAAAGAACTGGGAGTTGCTCGCTTACTCCTATCAACAGCTCAATCGCGACTTTAAGGCGATTGATACGCTGAAACGCGCCACCAAGGTTTTCCCGGCCTCTGGTCAATTGGAATACCTGATTGCGCAAAATTACTACACGATGGAGAAGATGGCTGAAGCACTGCCCCATCTGGAAGCAGCAGTCCGCAAAGGCGGCGGAAACCGCCCGCACCAAACCTACCTCTTTCTCGCTTTCGTTGCTTACGATTTGAAAAAATTTGATCTCGCCCTCAAAGCCGCGGAAGACGCTATTGCCACCGAAGACGGCAAGGCCGAAGGCGAACGCATGAAGCAGTCGATTCTCGATGTCATTCGGGAACGCGACGCAAAACTCCAGAAGTCCTAACGTCCCACACTCTCTGCCCAATGAATAAACTCTACATTTTTCTCCCGATCCTCGGCTTGGCGATCTTCGCCGGATTCTTCATGCAATTTAACAAGGATCATGCGGCGAAATTGGCTAAAGTAGCGGCTGAGGCCGAACAGGTGCGCAAAGAGAAAGCGCTCGCCGAAGTGGCCGCCCGTGAACAAGCCATTAAGTCGGCTATTGAAGCGCAAGAAAGACGCAGGCAAGAACGCGATGAGCGCGACCGCGTGGAAGAAGCCAAGAAAAAGGCCCGCCAAGTCGCGGAAGACCAACGGGAACGCGCGCATGGCGAACGTAGGCGTCTGCGTGACCAATCTGAACGCTTGAAGAAGGAAGTTGAAACCGTGAAAATCGAAGTCGAGAAACTCACGGCGGAGCGAAAAGCGCACAGCGACGAAAAAGCTTTCCTCGTGACCTACGTCAAACAGGCGGAGGCGAACGTTAAATATTACTACAACCTGCTCGACAAATTGGCCGCTGCCGAAGCCGCCCGCGCCGCCGCTGCGGCCGCGGAAGCTGCAGCCAAGAAAAGCTAACTCGAACTTTCGCACGTAACATGAACAAGTTTTATCTCATCGTTCCCTTCGTTCTCCTCGGCGCATTTGTGTTCTTCTACAAAGGCGCACTGCAGGAGATGGACGCCAGGGACCAAATTAAGCAGCAGCAACTGGCTGCAGTCCAAGCGGCGGAAGATGTCCGCCGGGCCGAACTTGAACGCCGCGCCTCCGAAGATGCCAGAAAGCGCCAAGAGGAACGTGATGCCCAAGAGCGCGCCAAAGAGGAAAAGAAATTGCGCGAATACCAAGACATCATGACCCAGCTGGCCAAAGAAACGGACGGATTTCTCGCCGACTCCGACGCCCTGCAACGGGATATCAACGCGCTGGAGCTTCAACTCAGCGAAATGCGCGCGTTAAAGGAAACAACCAATCGCGAAACCTTCCAGATCGCGAAGGAAGTTGAATTGGCCAAGATCAACCGCCGTAACGCCGAACTCGAAATCCAGCGCATGGTTGACATGGTAGCGCAGCGTTTGGGCGCAAGTTCGCTCGCGCAAATGCCGCCACCGCCGGCCCCCAAAAAATAATTTGCTGAGAAATTTTTGATCAGCCGCGTCGTAAGGCGCGGCTTTTTTTGCGCGCTGAAATGTCGTGAGGGAATGCGCAATTAGGCCCCCCAAAAAATCTGCTTGCTTCAGAATCGCGAAAACTTCTCAGTGACCGCTCAGGAGTAAGTCGGGGCGTAGCTTAGCCCGGTAGAGCGCTACGTTCGGGACGTAGAGGTCGTGAGTTCGAATCTCACCGCCCCGACCATTTTGCCAAAGCGCACGCGGAGGACTTCGGGCGTTCTCGCTTCAACCAAGCCCGCTCCGCAAGCACCACCGCACGAGCGTCGGCACGTCGTGCAAATCGAGTTTGGCCAGAATGCGGGCGCGATGTTTCTCCACCGTGCGCGTGCTGAGGCCGAGCTCGGCCGCGATTTGTTTGGAGACGAGACCGCGCGCGACGAGTCGCACTACTTCTTGTTCGCGCTCCGAGAGCGCATTGGCGCCCATTCGCGGGAGATTGGGCTCCGATGCGAGCGTGGGCACCGGCGGCGGCACCGTGGCAGAGAAAAACATCCCGCCTTCCAAAACGCATTGCACCGCGCGATCAATCTGTTCGAGCGGTGAGTTTTTATCAACGAAGCCGGCGACGCCTAACGAAACCAATTCGGCCGGAAGTTGGGCTTCGGGGTGCGCGGTGAGCACGACGACGCGCGTGCTGTGATTGTTGCGGCGTAACTCGCGCACAATATCGCGACCGTCCATATCGCGGAGATAGAGGTCGGCGATCAACAAGTCGGGTGGGGCGGCGAGGCACGCGGCGAGCGCGTCTTTGCCGTTGGCAAAATCGCGTAGTTCTTTCGGTTGAAAGCGACGTTGCAGGGATTCCCGCAGCAATTCGCGGAACGTGGCCGTATCATCAACGAGCACGAAGCGCAGATTGGCCTGAATGGCATTGGTCATGTTGGGGTTGAGCACACCTAAGTTAGACCCGCTCGCAAGGCTACATTGTGTTACGTAGAATTACGCCCGAATTCTGCCGTGCTTTCCCTCTATCTGTTTCCCAGCATGACTGCTACACTGCGTTCGTAGCCACGTCCCAACTCCATTTGCTTTGTCGCCTCGCAGAGTTTGAACCTGCTTTGGCTTTCCTGCGTATTCTCTCATTTTCACACCTAACCCCGATCAAGAAACTGCCCACTATGAAATTACATCCCCGAACGACGCTCTTCGCTCTTGTGTTGGCCTTGGCCGCACCCACCTCGTTCCTTCACGGGCAAACGGCACCTGCTACGCCTGCACCCCCCGAGGAGGACCAACCAGTCAAACTTGAGGCTTTTGCCGTCACGGGCTCCAACATCCGTCGCCTTGATGAAGAGACGACGCTTCCAGTTACTGTGTTGGACAAAGATGATTTAGCGACATTCGCGGCACCGACGCCGGCGGAATTGCTCCAAATGCTGCCTAATGGCGGCGTGCTTTCCTTAACAGAAACCAACGTCCTCGGTGCTGACGCCCGCGGCGACAACACCGCGCTGAATTTGCGCGGGATCGGCTCGGGCAGCACCCTCGTGCTGGTCAATGGCCGTCGTCTCGCGCCACACCCGATCAGCCAATCAGAGGGCGGCGTGCCTTCGCTGGCCGTGAATGTGAATCAATTGCCCTCCGGGGCGATCGATCGCATCGAGATTCTCCGTGACGGTGCTTCGGCCATCTACGGCGCGGATGCCGCTGCTGGCGTGGTGAACACGATTTTAAGCCGCGACTACCAAGGCTATCGCGCTTCGTTCCGCGGCAGCATTACCGAACACGGTGGCGCTGACGATATGCGCTTCACGCTCTCGGGCGGTGAATTCTTTAACCAAGGGCGCACCCACGTGATGTCGATGATCGATATCTACAATCGCGGTTTCTTGGGCACCAAGGATCGCTGGTTCTCCAAGGATTCGGACATCCGTCGCTCTTACGACCTGCCGCCTCCATGGAATGGCGTGCCGCTCCCCGTCGGCACCTCGACGATTCGCGACAACGATTTTGATAATCGTTCCAGCGCCTCCAACTACGGCAATTTCATCCGCGGCACTTTCGATGTGAATGGCAACTTCGTCGGTTCTCGTCCCACGACCAATCGCGGTATCACGACCTCGACGACGCCTTCCACGACGCTGACGGCGTCCACCGCCGGTATCTTCTTCATGGTGCCATTGGCTGCTGGTGGCACGGGCTTCCGCCAAACCACGCCGTCACGCAACTGGGACAGCGTAGAGAAAGACTACTATTACAATCTCAACGACCACCGCACGATTCTCCCGCGCACGACGCGCTTAAATTACTTCGGTGCGGTTAACCACGAAATCAACGACAAGCTCACCGCCTTCGGCGAATTCGCCTATTACCGCGCTGAATCGTGGCTCACGCGCGATCCGGCCGGCACGGATGGCACCGACGACTTCAATCTCCACGTCAGCAAAGACAATCCATGGAATCCCTTCGGTTCGCGTTTTTACCACACGACTGGTGCGGCTAACTCCGACGGCACACTGCGCGCGATTGGCGCACCCTCTGACGTTTTGATTGCCGGCAGCACCGGCGTCCGCCCGCGTGAATTCAAAGCCAAGGAAGTGAATGTGCTCTCGCAGTCCTTCCGTGGTGTTGCCGGCCTCCGCGGTCAGACTTTCCGTGATTTCCAATGGGAGTCGGCCGCCATGTATTCGACCGCGATCACCCGTGATGAGGAGAGCTGGAATATCCGCCACAGTCTCTTCCAAAATGCACTGCTCCGCACCGATTCCACCGCTTTCAATCCCTTCGGTTTCAACTTCAAGGTCGTCGAGCTTACCCCCGGCACCGCTACCACTCGCGTGATCCAAGTCGACCAGCCCTACACGAATCCCGATTCCGTCGTCGCGCCGCTCTATGATACTTTCATCCGGGAAGGTCGCACCGAGTTGGCCACGTGGGATGCCAAAATGAATGGCACGCTCGCGGAGATTATGGGTGTTAAAATCAGCATGGCCGCCGGTGTCGAGGCGCGCTATGAAACTTACAGCGACTGGCGCCCGCCGTTCCACGGTTTGAATCCTGCGGGATTTGTCATCAACGCGCCGAATTTCCCGGCGGTAGACAACGACTTCATCGGCTTGAGCCCGAACAATAACCTCTCCGCAGATCGCAATATCCTTTCGGGCTTCGCCGAGTTGCTCGTCCCCTTGGTGCGCAAGCAGCAAAAAATCCCTCTGCTTCAACTCCTCGAATTTGGTGTTGCCGGACGTTATGAGCGCTACTCCGATTTTGGTGACACCTTTAAGCCGAAGTATTCCATGGCTTGGCGTCCATTCGGTAACACGCTCGTCCGCGCTTCCTACAACGAATCGTTCCGCGCGCCGAATCTCGTGCAGACGAACACCTCGCCGTTGCAACGTTCGGTCAGCGGCGTCTCAGACCCTTACCGTTTCACTGTCACGAGCATCATCACCGACGGGAGCGTGAGCCGCACCGTCTTTCGGGTGGGCAATGCGGAACTCCAACCGGAACTCACCAGCACCAAGACCATCGGCATGGCGTTCGAAGTGCCCAAGCTGAAGGGCTTCACCATCACGGTCGATTGGTGGAATCTGGATCAACGGCAGGTCATCGATAACTTG
Organism: Candidatus Didemnitutus sp.; assembly: GCA_030681265.1. Lineage (GTDB taxonomy): Bacteria > Verrucomicrobiota > Verrucomicrobiia > Opitutales > Opitutaceae > Didemnitutus. Next base: position 12,150 of record JAUXXD010000051.1, read on the forward strand.
ACCGCCACCGGTCAATTGGCGCGCGACCAGACGCTGCTTGACGCCGTGACGCAGGCGGCGATCGCCGGAGGTGGTAATGCCAATACGCTCGACCTCGGTTCGGGCACGGCGGCTTACCAGGGAAATACCAAAGTTAATCGCGCCGTCGTCACCCAGGCCGACATCGATGCGTTTACGCTCTATAATTCGACGCGCCCTCCTTCAGCGCATCGCGCCCCAGTCGGTCGGGTGCTCTCCGTGGTTGATGACTACCTGAATCTTTCGCGTCGCGAACTCGAAGGCTACGACATGGCGATTTCCTACCGCACGCCGAGGTTCTCCTTTGGCCAACTCACGTTGCGTGCCAGTGCGACCTACATGACCAAATTCGACGAAGTGCCTGATGAGGTTTCGGAAACAGAAACAGTGCTAGAGGAAGACGGTCGGGCGAAATTGCGCGGCAACGCCAGCATCGTCTGGCGCAAGGGCAAGTGGTCGGCCGGTTGGCTCACCGAATACTACGGTGGTTTCATGGATCCGGGTGGTGCCACGACCTTGGCCGTTTACGAAGCCCTCGGCATGCCGAAGTATATCCGCGTGTTCCATGATGTCGGCGCCGTTGTGCGCTATCGCTGGTGGGTTGAAGAAACCTACCAGCATAACGTCTACCTCGAACACCGCTTCGGGAAACAATCGAACTTCCAGAACAACCTCACGGTTCGTTTTGGTGTGACCAATGTCCTTGATACGAATCCGTCGATTGCCGACGAATCCCGCGGTTATCAAGGTGGCACGCTCAGTGCCAAAGGTCGCACCTACTACATGAATCTGACCAAGCAGTTCTAACCGAACGCAAAAAACTCGACCGGGGCGACCTTCACGGCACCCCGGTTTTTTTGCGCAATTACTCTGCCACTAGTCCAATTTTCCGTCGGGATTTTTTCAGAAATTCACAAAACTCTCCGTCGGTCGCGCCATTCCATTTAGTTTTCCGAAAATCTAAACCAGATGAAACCTCTCTTTGCCTTTTGGCTGTCCGTCTCGCTGCTGGTGCTTGCGGTCGCCCAGCCCGTCAAAATCGAACCGGTCACCGCGCCGCATGGCATGGTCGTCGCCGCGCATCCTGAAGCCGCGCAAATCGGCGTCGATGTGATGCGGGCGGGCGGCAACGCGATCGATGCGGCCGTCGCCGTCTCGCTCGCCCTCGGCGTGGCCGAACCCTACGGCTCCGGCCTCGGTGGCAAATTGATGCTGCTCTACTACGAAGCGAAGACGGGCCGCACCTACGCCGTGGACGGCATGGACCAGGCGAGTCACTCGCTCGATCCGGCCGCCTACCGCGCGCTCGGCGAACGCGCCCGTTACGATGGTTGGAGTGCCGTGTGCGTGCCGGGCTTGGCTGCCGCTCTCCATCTCGCCCACCAGCAATGGGGGGTGCGCCCGTGGGCGGAGAATGTGCGACCGACCACCAAGTTGGCCGAGCGCGGTTTCCTCGTGTTGCCGCGAACGCGGGATTTTTTCGAAGAGCGCATTGATAAACTGCAAAGCGGCGACGCGGACCTCGCGCGGCTTTATTTGCCCGGCGGCGAATTGCCCATTCCCGGCACGCGGCTCGCGAATCCGGATCTCGCCGCCACGTTGGATGTGCTGGCGCGCGAAGGAGCCGAAGGCTTCTACCGTGGGTCGATCGCGGCAGCGCTTGTGGCCGCGTCTCAAGCGGGCGGTGGTTTGCTGACGCTCGACGATTTCGCGCGCTACGAAGCGCGCATCTCCGAGCCACTGGCCATTGATTTTCGCGGTTACCGTTTGCTGAGCGGTCCTCCGCCGACGGCCGGTGGTGCGCTCTTCCTTACGATTTTGAAAGCACTCGAAGCAGAAGAACTGCGCCCGCCGCTGCGCACGGTAGCGAATCTCGATTTGGTCGGCCGCATTTGGCGAGTCGTGCAACCCGCCGTGCAGCGCACGATCGCGGATTCGGCGGAATCGCGTCGCTCGTTTGCGACGATGACGAGTCCAGCCGGCATCGCACGCATTCGCGCGCAAGCCGGCGCGAGCAAAGCGCGCGGGCGCGAAACCTCGTGGGTCGCGGAGCCGGAATCGGTGCACGCCTCGACGACCCATTTCGCCGTCGTCGATGCCGAGGGGAATATCGTCTGCGCCACCCAATCGCAGAGTTTGCACTTCGGGGCTGCGGTGGTCGCGGCGGGCATCGTCATGAACAACACGATGAGCAACTTCGCCTTCAACGACGCGAAGAATCCCAATCTCCTCGCGCCAGGCCGTCGCCCCCGCAGCACCATTTCCCCGACGATCGTATTGCGCGACGGAAAACCGGTGCTCGCCATCGGGATTCCCGGCGCGGCCCGGATTCCCACTGGGGTGCTGCAAGGATTGATCGATTACCTGATATTTGACCGGCCTCTCGCCGCCGCCATCGGTGACACGCGAGTGCATTGGTTTAATCCGACCCAAAAGGACGCGTCCGATGCGATCGAAGCCGAAGACACGTTGCCGAAGGAAGTCGTGCGCGGTTTGCGCGCACTCGGCTGGCAGGTGAACTTGAAGGAGCCCGCCGGCACCGGCCGCCAATACGGTGGACTCAACGCCATCACGCTCAACCCCGACGGCACGCGCACCGGCTATCCCGATCCGCGCCGCACGAATGCGGCGGTGGGATATTGAGGAAGCGGGGCGGATCCACCTCAGGCTTTGAAGGTGAAATTGGCTGCGGAGACTTCGCCGCGCCCGGCGACCGCGGTGTATTGGGCGATTTTTTTCGCGATGCCTTTGCCGTTGCCGTCGGCGTCGTAAAAGATTTCGCCGGTCGTGCGGTTGACGATGATCTTTGTGTTTTTGGTGGTCGCCGTCTCAGAGAAGGAAATGTTCGCCGCGCTGAGTTTTTTGAACAGCGAGGTCTTGAGGACGATCTTGTCGTCGAGGGCGTCGAACCGATTGATGCTGTTAAAGCTCCCGCTCTTGAAGGCGTTGTTCAGCGTGACAGTTTCGGTGACGCCGTTGGCGTTGGAAAGAGTGACGGAGTTGACCTTGCTGCCGTAGGCGAGGGCGACGTTTTTGTTCCCGGAATGGACGGTGCTCTCCGCGCCGGCAGTCTTGTTAATGTTCGAGAATGCGCCGGCGTTGAGGTCGACATCGCTGCCGTTGCGCAGATTGGTCAGGTCGATGCGGTCGGTGACGGTGTTGGACCAAAGCGTGCGCACGGCTTTCTCGTCGGGAGAGAAATTGAACACACCGTCGGTCGCCGTGCTGGAGTTGGCCTTGGTGCCGTAAAGATACTGGAGGGCGGCGACGTCGTAGAGCATCGCCGAGGAGGGATTCGCACCGCGCGTGCTGTTGCTGGCGTTGTAGGACATCATCGAGAACTGATGACTATCCTCAGCGGTTGGCAAATAGGGGCCGGGAGTGCCGCCGCCGCCGGCGTTGTAGTTGCCCGGATGTTTCAAACCGAGGGTGTGACCGATTTCGTGCAACACGGTCATGTAGCCATAACCGCCTTCCTGCATACCGGGCGCAGAGTTGGTCGCGGCATTATGCGCGAGGAAGAGAAACGCTTTGTCTTTGACGCCGCTGGCGTTGGGCGGATTGGCGTAGCCGGCCGAACCGGTTTGCTGATTGGAGCCGAGGTTGATGTTGCCCGTGCCGTTGCCGGTGACTTCGCGGAAAGAGACGTTGATGATCTTGCTGTAGTAATCGAAGGCGCGGCGCACGGCCTCTTTCTGGGCGTCGGTCATTTCCCGGAACTCCGTCATGTTTTGACCGCTTGGCGCACTGGAGAGAAAATTGTAAGTGAGCTCCGTGACCGAACTGCCGCTCGCTAGGGCCTTGGCCTTTGGAGAGATTTGTTGGGTGCCTTTGACGGGCGATGAATTGACATCATGCCACCACTGGTTGGTGCCGCCGGCCAACAGCGCGTCGATGCGCGTGTCGCCGCTCTTGGTGGGCAACAAGGCCTTCGAGTTGATCTCGACGGAGTCGAGGCTGGCGCCGGATTTGAGGGGTTGGGACGAAGAGAAAACGAGTTGGTAATTGCCTGATTTACCGACGCTGAAGCCGTTGACCATCTTGACCGCCGTCTTCTTGCCTTTCGCGTCCACCAACGACACCGCCGGCCCACCGCTCGGGTAATGGAGATTGAACGAATATTTCTGGCCCGCCTTGAGCGAGAGATTCAGGGTGAGGCGCGTCGCAAACGGGGCGAGGTTGACGTCGCTGATCCGCGCGACGGAGGTAAAGGCGGTCGACGGCGACTGCCCGAACGCGAGATTGGCGACTTGGTTGAAGTCGGGGAGAAATCCGGCAGTTGGGCTCGAAGCCGTCTGCGACGGTGCAGGCGGCGCTGGGTTAAGCGCGATCATGGGTCCATCCTTGGAGTGGTCGCTGGTGTGTTGGGTTGGTGGGCGTGTTGCTTCGCGGAATGCGCGCGTGAGGTTGATCGGCCCATTCCCGCGGTTCTAAAGTGGCGAATCGGCCCGCTGGGGTCGGGCAAAGGGGGCAAAAACACGCCGCCCGCACCTGTGGGGCGCGGGCGGTGTGGCAAAAGATCCGCTGGCGGATTATTCCCGCCAGAGTTGCAGCGAGCGCAGGTAGTTGCCGCGTTCGTAGGCTTCCGGATCAGGGCAATTGCGCAGGCTGAGCGCGCCGCGCATCTCGGAAACGGAGTTATACTCGAACTTCGCCATCCACACTTTCAGCTCTTCGGCAATGGTGCCGAGCCGGTCCGGGCCGTCGCGCAGGAGCGCGGCTACCACCTGGATGGCATCGGCGCCGGCCAGCAGCGCCTTGACCACTTCGGCGGCGGAATGCACGCCACCGGAGCACGCCATGCTGAGTTTCACCTGATCGCGCATCAGCGCCAGCGCGCGCAAGCGCACCCGCACGTCCTCGGGACTCGAAAGCCCGAGGCGAGGCAGCACGTCGAAAGTCTCGATGTCGATTTCGGGTTGGAAGATGCGATTGAACAACACGACGCCGTTGATGCCCACATCCTCGAGTTCACCGACGAGGTGAACGATCGACGTGTAGAAGTGCGAGAGTTTGACCGCGATCGGGATTTTCACGGCGGTGCGCACACCGCGGGCGATGTCGATGACGCGCTGCTCGACCGCGGCGCTCGATTCGGAGCGGCGTGTGGCGAGGAAGTAGGTGTTCAACTCGATGGCGTCGGCGCCGGCCTGCTCCATCAATTGCGCGTAGTTGACCCAGGTGCCGATTTGTGTGCCGTTAAGCGACGCGATCACGGGCAGGCTGGTCGCGGCTTTGATGGCCGAGATGCGGCTCAGGTATTCGTCGGGTCCGAGGAGGTAGTCCTGCCCTTGCGGGAAGAACGACGTCGCTTCGGCAAACGTGTCTTGCCACCGGTCGATGTGGCGCGACACCGCGATGGAGTTGCCCTCGATCTGTTCGGCGAACAGCGAGTGCAACACGATGGCGGAGGCGCCGGCGTCTTCGAGCCGGCGGATGTTATCGAGCCGATTGGCGAGCGGCGAGGCGCCCGGCATCAACGGCGATTTGAGTTTCAGGCCGAGGTAGGTAGTAGAAAGGTCCATAGTGCCTCCTTAAAGCGTGGGTTTGGTTTCGGTGGCGGGAGCGGCTCCGTCGGCCGGTGGCGTCGGCGGCGCGGGCGGCTTGGGCGGCTGACCGTTGGCGGCGAGCTGCTGATAATTGGCCACGCGTTTATCGACGGCCTTCTGACCGAGCTCACCGAGGGCGGCGGCACGTTCCGGGTTCGTCTTGTAGAGCACTTGGTAACGCAGCTCGTTACGCGTGTAGTCCTTCAACTTCACCTTGGGCGGCGGCGAATCGAGCGTCGTGATCGGCAAGTTCTTTTCCTTGCGCGTCGGGTCGTGGCGGAAGAGTGGCCAGTGGCCGCTGTCCACCGCGAGCTTTTGCTGATCGAGCCCGTTGGCCAACGAGTAGCCGTGCGCGATGCAATGCGAGTAGGCAATGATCAACGACGGGCCGGGATGCGCCTCGGCTTCGACGAAGGCTTGGACAGTCTGGCTGTCCTTCGCGCCGAAGGCCACGCGCGCCACGTAAACGTGACCGTAGCTGGCGGCCATCATCGCGAGGTCCTTCTTGTCCGTGTCCTTGCCGGCGGCGCTGAATTTCGCGACCGCGCCGAGGGGCGTGGACTTCGAGCGTTGGCCGCCGGTGTTGGAATACACTTCGGTGTCGAGCACGAGGATGTTGACCTTGCGCCCGCTGGCGAGGACGTGGTCGAGGCCACCGAACCCGATGTCGTAGGCCCAACCGTCGCCACCGACGATCCACACGCTTTTCTTCACCAGATAATCGGCGAGTTCGAGCAGGCGTTGCGCGCGTTCGTCGCTGGTGAGCGAGGGCAACAGCGTCTTGAGCACCGCGACTTGTGCGCGCGCCGTGGCGATGGCGGCATCACCGACTTGCGGTGTGTCGATGCCCGCGACGACGTCGGCCGGCAATTGCGGCGCGAGTTCGTGCAGGAGTTGCAATGATTGGACGGCGAGTTGATCGACGCCAGCGCGGATGCCGAGGCCGTATTCGGCGTTGTCTTCGAAGAGCGAGTTCGACCACGCCGGCCCGCGTCCTTCGCGGTTGGCCGTATAAGGCGTCGTCGGCAAGTTGCCGCCGTAGATCGAGGAGCAACCCGTGGCGTTGGCGATGAGCAGACGGTCACCGTAGAGTTGCGTGAGCAGTTTGAGGTAGGGCGTCTCGCCGCAACCGGTGCACGCACCGGAGAATTCGAACAACGGCTCGCGGAATTGCGAACCCTTCACCGTATCTTGCAGCAACGCGGCGGGCGCGGGCGGCAGGTTGAGGAAGAAGTCGAAGTTGGCGCGCTCCTTTTCGATCAACGGTTCGATCGGCACCATCATGAGCGCCTTGCGCTTCAAATCGCTCTTGTCGCGCGCCGGGCAAACTTTGTGGCACAACGTGCAACCGGTGCAGTCTTCCGGCGCGACCTGAATCGTGTAGAGGTGATTCGGCACGTCGTTGCTGCGGAGCTTGACGCTCTGGAAAGTCTCGGGCGCGTTGGCGACGGCATCCTCGGGAAATGCGGCGCAACGGATCGCGGCATGCGGGCACACCAAGACGCACTTGTTGCACTGGATGCACAGCGACGGATCCCAGGTGGGGATTTCGAGCGCGATGCTGCGCTTTTCCCACTTCGTCGTGGCGACCGGCCACGTGCCATCCGGCGGAAACACGCTGACGGGTAGATCGTCGCCTTTGTTGGCCAACATCATCGCCGTGACGCGTTGCACAAAATCCGGCGCGCTTTGGGCGACCACGGGCGGCCGGGCGAGTTTCGCGGTAACCGCACCAGGCATGACGACTTCGTGCATTGCGGCCAGCGCGGCATCGACGGCGGCTTCGTTCTTGGCGACGACGGCGTCACCTTTCTTGCCGTAGGTTTTCTTGATCGCGTATTTGATCGCCGCGATCGCCTCGTCGCGCGGCAACACACCCGAAAGCGCGAAGAAACACGTTTGCATCACCGTGTTGATCTGACCGCCCATGCCGGCATCGCGCGCAACACTGAACGCGTCGATCGCGTAAACCTTGAGCTTCAACTCCAGCACGCGTTCCTGCACTTCGCGCGGGAAGCGGTCCCAGACTTTGTCGGCGGGCGTGGCGACGTTGATGAGCAACGTGCCGCCGGGCCGCGCCTGGCCGAGCACTTCCATGCGCTCGATAAACGGAAAATGATGCACCGCGACGAAGCTGGCGCGACTGATCAAGTAGGGCGCGCGAATCGGCTTCGGGCCGAAACGCAAGTGCGAGACCGTCATCGCGCCGCTCTTCTTGGAATCGTAGACGAAGAAACCTTGCGCGTGCAGATCGGTGCCTTCGCCGATGATCTTAATCGAATTCTTGTTGGCACCCACCGTGCCGTCAGCGCCGAGTCCGTAGAACACCGCGCGGCGCGTCTCGTCGGTTTCGAGATCGAACTCCGCGTCGTAGGGCAGGGAGAGTTTGGTGATGTCGTCGTTGATCCCGACGGTGAAGCGCTTCAACGGCGCGTCCGTCGCGAGGTGATCGAAGACCGCCTTGGCCATCGCGGGCGTGAACTCCTTGGAACCCAAACCGTAGCGACCGCCGATGAGCTTCACATCGCTGCCACTCTCGAACAGCGTCGTCGCCACATCGAGGAACAGCGGCTCGCCCACGGCACCCGGCTCCTTCGTGCGATCCAGCACCGCGATCTTGCGCACCGACTTCGGCAACGCCGCCAACAACGCCGCCGGATCGAGCGGACGGAAGAGCCGGACTTTCAACACGCCGGTGCGTTCACCCTGCGCGTTGAGCCATTCGGCCGTTTCCGCCACCGTCTCGGCGCCCGAGCCCATGATAACCACCACGCGGTTGGCTTCGGGATGACCTTCGTAATCGAACAACTTGTAAGCACGCCCCGTGCGCACGGCAAACGAGTCGAACAGCTCCTGCACGGCCGCCGGCACGGCGTCGTAGTAAGCGTTGGCCGCCTCGCGCGCTTGGAAAAACACATCCGGATTCTGCGCCGTGCCGCGAATCGTGGGGCGATCGGGCGTGAGCGCCTGTTTGCGAAACGCCTCGATGCGACCGGGCGGCAGCAACGCGCGCAAATCGTCGTCGGAGAGCAGTTGAATCTTCTGCACTTCGTGCGAGGTGCGGAAGCCGTCGAAAAAGTGAATGAACGGCACGCGCGTGCGCAAAGTCGCCGCGTGGGCGATCGCGGCGAAATCCTGCGATTCCTGCACCGACGTGGCGCACAACATCGCGACGCCGGTCTGGCGGCACGCCATCACATCGCCATGGTCGCAGAAAATTGACAGCGCATGCGTCGCCAGCGACCGCGCCGTGACGTGCAACACAAACGGATGCAGCTCGCCCGCGATCTTGTAGAGATTTGGGATCATCAACAGCAGCCCCTGCGACGCCGTAAACGAACTCGCCAGCGCACTCGCCTGCAACGCGCCGTGCAACGCGCCCGCCGCCCCGCCCTCGGATTGCATCTGAATCACCTCCGGCACGTGGTTCCACAGATTGGTGCGCTGCTGCGCCGACCATTCATCGACCCACTCACCCATGGGTGAGGAAGGCGTGATCGGGTAGATCGCGAAAAGTTCGCTCAAGCGAAACGCGACGGTGGCGACCGCTTCGTTGGCATCGAGCGTGGCTGTCTGGGGGACTGGGCGTGAGATCATAGTGGAGGGCGTGGTTGAGCCTACCCCTTTTTACCTGCCGCTGCCCGATGCGACTCCGCATCACTTGTGCAATGTTGCGCATGATCCCAATGCGCTCTGTCAAAACCGCGTAAACAGGTGGTGGCCTGACGCGGCTTTGAAAATCAACACCTGTCCGTTGCAGCCATGAAGCGAGTAGCGGGTAGTGGGGGCGGGGAGTAGGTTGCGCGCTTGCGCGCAACGAGGAGAAGCACTTTGACCTCAAGGCGCCATCTGTGCGACGCTACGAACCATACGGACCATCTGAAACCGAGCTGATCCAGCGCCAATCGCGCGCCCTCCGCAATCCGAAATATTAAAACTTAAAACCAGACCCCTTTTGCATCCTTCCATGCCCCCCAGTCCACCCAGCTTCTCCCCGCCGTCAACTACAAACTACAAAGCCTGACCCT
>JAUXXD010000053.1 GCA_030681265.1 Candidatus Didemnitutus sp.
AGGGTCAGCGCGAGCAGTATCGTCGGAAAACCGGAGAACTCCGGCGGTTCCTTTACGTAGACAATCGCCAGTAGCACGAGGAGCGAGAGTCCGATGTTTAACGCGAGCAGCGCATCGATCGCAAAAGGCGGCACCGGCAACACGAGCAACAGCACCGTGCCGAACAACGCCATCGTGAAGAGCAAATCCGCCCGGGCCAGAAAGCGTGAGATCGTCGCGTTGGATGAAATCGGCATGGTGGGAATTACGCGGCAGCGTTAACCTTCGCCCCGATCGCCGTGAGACGGCGCGTCTTCAATTGATGGAAGTAGTAACGGTGCGTCCGGTAAACGACCGCGAGGATCTCGGCGACGACTTGATAAAGCTCCTGCGGAATCGCTTCGCCCACGGTGCCCATGCCGAACAACAAGCGCGCGACCGGTTTGTTTTCGACCAACGGCACCCCATTGGCCGCCGCCAGTGCCTTGATGCGCTGCGCAAAACGATTTTCCCCCTTCGCTAAAATCACCGGCGCCTGGTCGATACCGCGCTCATATTTCAAGGCCACGGCAAAGTGCGTCGGGTTTGTGATGATGACATCGGCCGTCGGCACCGCATCGAGCATCTGTTTTTGCATCAAGCGCCGCGCCATACGACGCATCGCATTCTTCACGTGTTGGTCGCCTTCCGCGTTCTTATGTTCGTCCTTCACTTCCTGACGCGTCATCATCAGGTCGCGTCCGGTTTTGTATTTTTCCCACGAATAACTGATCACCGCGATCAAGCCGAGGAACAGGAGCAAACGACCGAAAAACTCCCACGCCGCCTGCCCAAGAAATGTGCCGAGGTAAGCCGCCTCCACCGGAGCGGTGAACAACGGATCCTGCAACAAGCTCCGCACGCCCTGATAAAGCACCAGCCCGATGGCGATCAACTTCAAGATGTCGAGGCCACTGCGCACCAGCGCCGCCTTTGAAAATATGCGGCCGAACCCCTTCGCCGGACTCAGTGACTCGAATTTGAGGGAAATCGCTTTCGGCGAGAGACGGAATCCGCTCTGGATGCCACCCGCCAACATCGCTGCGCTCGCACAGGCGAGAATCACCGGCAACGCCGCGCCACCAGTGACCTTAATAATTCCATTGAGCAGCAGCGGGATCGATTCGCGATCCACCGCCTGCATCGGAAAATTCGTGAACAGCGCCACGGTATACTCCGCCACCGATTGCGCACTATCACCGATCGTAAACGCCAAGGCCCCCAATGCCGCGCCCAAGGTCATCACCAGCGTCAAGTCCGCGCTCTTGGCAAATTGTCCTTTGTCGCTCGCTTCATCCAACCGCTTGGCGGTCGGTTGTTCGGTTTTTTGGTCTTCGTCTTGTTCAGCCATCGTGGCACAGGGGATGGCTCCCTCAAAGCACCGTCGGTGCCAATACTTCCATGGCAATCTTTAGCGACTTATCTCCAGTGACTTAAAGTTTTTTAAGCCCTCCGATAAATCGCCCAAACCCGCTTGGTCACAATCCCTCCATTCAGACGGCAAATTTTGCCGCTCCCCGCCCCTACTCAGCGTGGCGGAAGCAATTCCAGCATCTGCATCGGCAACTGCGAAAATTCCCCAAACAGGTAGCGCGCAATCAGCGCTCCCGCGCTAGCCAGCAAACCCAGCCCCATCAACGCGCGCACGGGAAAGGCCAAAACAAAGATATGCATCTTGGGCACTGCGCGACCCAGCACGGAAAACGCCAGGGTGATCAAAAAATTCAAGGCGATAAACGGCGCCGCAATTCGCATCCCCAATTCGATTACGCGACCAGTGCCACGGGTGATGAGTTCGCCCGCGCCGGCCGATATGGCCGCCTGGCCGGGCGCGGCGAACTGAAAACTTTTCACGAACGCTCCAATCACCATTAAATGCGCGCCCAACAGAAAAAACAATAACACGGCCAGCGCGGATAAGAATGCCGCCACCGTCTCCGAACTCATATCGGGGGAACCAAATCCTGGCGTGGCCGCCACGCCAATTTCCGACGAGATGATACGCCCCGCCATTTCCACGGCCGCAAATGACATTCGCGTCACGAAACCCATCGCCAACCCCAGCAACACCTCGCCGCCTGCGGCCACTCCAAGTCCCCAGTAATCCCGCGGCACCTGCGCCGGAGGCACGAGCCCCACGATTAAAACTGCCATGCCCAAAGCGATCGCGATCCGCATCATGATCGGTGGCGGCCGTCCCGCGAGCGCCGGGAAAAGAATCACGATTCCAAGTGCGCGCAGGAACACCATCATCCACGTCATGAGGTAGTCTAGACTCATGGGAAATTAGGCGAAACCGCGTGCTCGTTTCACTCGCGGCAGAACTCAGTGTGCGAGCGAAGGAATGCGCATGAAGACCGAGATCGCAAACTCCGTCAGCGACCTTAGCAGCCAAGGAGCCAGCATCACCGCCACCACTGCCAGCGCCACTACCTTGGGCGCAAACGTCAGCGTGTTTTCCTGCATCGATGTCACCGATTGAAACAAACTCGCGGTCAAACCGACCACCAGCATCGTGCCGAGAAATGGCGCCGTAATATAGAGCGCGAAGAGCACCGTGCTCTTGAACAGGTCGATCGCGAGTTCGGGATTCATCAGTTGCGTTGGTTAAAGACTGAAGCTCTGCACCAGAGACTTCACGATGAGGTGCCAGCCATCCACGAGGACGAAGAGCAGCAATTTAAAGGGCAGCGAAACGACGTTCGGGGGCATCATCATCATGCCCAGCGCCATCAACGTCGACGCGACAAGAAAATCGATAATCAAAAACGGCAGAAACAACAGAAATCCCATCTGGAATGCCGTCTGCAATTCGCTGATCACAAACGCGGGAATCACCACGCGCATCGGCAAATCTTTCACGGCGGTAGGGCCATACCCACCCAGCTGGAGAAAATACTCCAAGTCCCGCGTCCGGGTTTGCTTTAACATGAATTCTTTCAGCGGCGTTGTGGCCCGGTCGATTGCATCGGTCGACGTAATCGCGCCGTCGAAATACGGTTTCAGGGCCTCGTTATTCACGCGGTCGATAAC
>JAUXXD010000081.1 GCA_030681265.1 Candidatus Didemnitutus sp.
CACGTGGTATTCGTGAATATTGCGGAGCCCGAACTGGAAAATGCCGAGCACGGTGCTGAACTGCGGATCCTTCAAATCCTCCTTCACCCAAGTCGGCGCTTCGCCTCGCCGCGCGGGCAAACCGAAGACACGGCTCGCCGCTTCATCAATGCCGGGCAGGCGCGATGTGCCACCCGTGAGAACAACTCCCGCTCCGCAATGCTCGGCGGAAAATTTCGGCCCGAGCTTCTTGCGCACGACTTCGAAAAGTTCCTGCACGCGCGCCGCGGCGATGGTTTCGATGGTGATCTTGGAAAGTTGCCGGTCGCCGAATGACATGTCGCCATTGAGCCACACTTTCTCGGATTTGTCGCGTGTGTGCACGGTCGCCCGACCGTGGCGCAGTTTGATGGCTTCCGCCTGGCCGGAGGTGACGCGCAAACCGATGGCGAGGTCGTTTGTCACGTGCTCGCCGCCGATCGGCAGGGTGCCGGTGAGTTGCACATGGCCGTCGCGATAGAGCACGTAGTCCGTAATGCCCTTACCGATATCCAGCACGAGCGCGCCGTGGTTGCGCTCTTCGCCCGTCGTGAGCAACGAACCGCTCGCTAGCGCCGACAAAACTACTTCGCCCACGCCGACATGATAGCCGCCGACCACGTGGATGTTGTCGCTCACCTTGGTCTCCTGCGCGTGCGTAATCCAGTAGCCGACTTCCAGACGCTGGCCGGACAAATGTTCGGGATCGGTCACCACGCGACCATCCAGCCGGAAGGGACGGCGGATCTCGTGAATGCGCGAGCGGCCCGCCGGCAATTCCTTTTCCTTCGCCAAATCGCACACGGTGCGGATGTCCAGTTCGGTCACCGTGTTGTCGGCTGACTTCACGTTGACCGACGCTTCGTTGTAAAAGCCATCCAGGTGCGCGCCGGTTTGCGCGAGCCAGACCTCCTCGATCCGCGCGCCGGCCCGTTTCTCCGCCATTTCGAGCGCGTGATGCGCGCATTCGCTCACCGCCTTGTAGTCCACCACTTCGCCCTTCATCACGCCCCGCGACGGCGCGAGCCCAACGCCGATGATGTTGAGCGAACGGTTGTGCGCGATCTCGCCGACGAGGACCGCAATTTTTCCGGTGCCGATTTCCACGGCACCGACAATTCTGCCGCGATTAGAGATCACGTTTGGATTTCGAAGAAGATGAGGGTTTGAGATTAAATTCGAGCGGCGGTTTGCGCTCCTTCTGTTGCCGCGCCAACTCCTCCGGCGTCAAGGCCAGCTTTACTGGGACCTGGGGCCCGAGGGTCAGGTTAACCGATTGCAACACTGGTTCGCCCAACTGGGAGCGGGTCGCTTCGATGATGTAGTCGAGCTGCGCAATCTGCCGAAAAAAATCTTCGCGCGCACTGAAGACGATTTCGGAAATCGTCTCCGCCTTGACCTGCAATTCCTGGTGTTCCGCCAAACGCGCCAACGAAACAATCAACCACTCCCGGTAAAGGTGCGGTGCCTGCAGTTGCGCCGTTGTCAACAAATCCGACACCACCTCCATGCCCGCGATCGGCTCATAACCCACGGCACTGCGGCGCAGCGAAAGCCCCGCCAGCCACGGCAAACTCGCCAGCAGCGTCTTATCGTAGTTCGCCCCGTCGTAAACCAAACCATCCTTCGCCACCAACAAATGGCGCGGCAACCCGCCGCCATCTTCCACCTGCAAGCGGGCGACCGGGGTGCGTTCCTGCAAAGTCACCACCAACGAATCCGGAAAACTTCGCGTCAGGACCGCGACGCGCACTTGTCCATGCGCCATCAATTTTTCCCGCAAGGACGCCAAATCCAGCGTCATTAACGATGCCTGTTTCGACAGCGCGAATACCTGCACCACCCACTCGCGCGTCAACACGCCATCGGTCACCACCACGATTTCGCGCACTGGTTCGCTGCGCACAGCGGAGGCCAGCGCCGCCTTGTCGCTCTCCCACGCGTGCACGATGGCGTAAATGCCCCACGACCAAAATCCCACCAGCCCGACCAACACCGTCGCCTTCGCCCAACTCCACCAGCGCCGACGCCGACCGCGCGCCGACATCGCCTGCGCAGTGACGTCCTGCCGGATATTGCGCCAGGAACTCTCCTGGTTGGGTTTCTCGCCGGTTTCGCTCATCGGCCGGACATCCTTTGCGCTTTCGCGAGCCGCTCCAACGCCGGCGCGACCATCTCGCGGCACAACGCATTAAAATCCAGTCCCACGCACCGCGCACTCATCGGCAGCAAACTCGTTTCCTTCATCCCGGGCAGCGTGTTGATTTCCAGCAGATAAATTCCCCCTTCGTGCGAGAGCATGAAGTCGGCCCGCGCGTAATCGCGACAACCGCACGCCGCAAACGCCGTCTCCGCCAACCGTTGCACTTCCGCCGTGACTTCTTCGCTCAGCGCCGCGGGCGCCGTATAGGTCGTGAGACCCTTGGTGTATTTGCTGGAATAATCGAAAACGCCCGACTTCGGCGAAATCTCCACCACCCCCATCGCGCGACCGCGTAAAATCCCCACGGTCAACTCGCGGCCAACGATGCGTTTCTCCGCCAGCCACTCGCCTTGGCGAATGCCGCTGCCAAGCGCGATTTCGAGGCCCGCCCGCGTGTTCACAATTTGTAAACCCACACTGCTGCCCTGCCGGTTCGGTTTCAACACGACGCTGTCGCCGAGCACTTGCGCGAGTTCCGCTGCGCGCGGTTTGTTGCCCGCTTCGAAACAGCGCCCCGGCGCCACCGGCACGCCGACGGCCGACACCACCTGGCGCGTGCGCCATTTGTTGAAACACAACTCGCTCGCCTTCGCAGCGCAACCCGCGAACGGCACGCCCGCCGCTTCATACAAACGCTGCATCCCGCCGTCCTCGCCAAACACGCCGTGCAATGTCGAATACACCACCGCGCCGGACTCCGCAAGCCCTGCCGGCAACTCGTCCTTCTCGACGACCACCAAGCGCGTTGGATATGTGAACGACATGCCGAGCGCCACGGCCTGGCCGGAACCGAGCGACACCTCGCGCTCCGCCGACGTGCCACCCGCGAGCACTGTAATCAACGGTCCGTTCATAGGACCTCCTTCCATGATTTTCCGTAGAGCATGACTTCAGGTTCCAACTCGATGCCGCGCGCCGCTTTTACCTGCGCGCGAATGCGCCGCACCAAGCCGAGAATGTCCGCCGACGTAGCGTTGCCGCGGTTGACGATGAAATTGGCGTGCACCGTGGAGACCTCCGCGTCACCCACGCGCGCTCCCTTTAAGCCGCATTCATCGATCAATTTTCCAGCCGAGGTGCCGGGCGGATTCTTGAAAATACATCCCGCACTCGGTTCGCGCGGCTGCGATTCTTTGCGCTTCAACTGGAAATTTTTGATCTGGTCCTTGATCGCCTGCGGTTCTTGTTGCGCCCGCGGACGCAACACCGCGCCGAGTGCCACGGCTTGTTCCAACTCCGCGCAGTGACGGTAATCGACGTTCATCTCCGAGCGTTGCAACACGCGCTTTTCACCCGCGAGCGTCAGCAAGTGAACTTCGTCCACCACATCGAACGTCCAGCCGCTCATCGCGCCGGCATTCATCCGCAACGCGCCGCCGAGGGTGGCAGGAATACCTTCCATGAACTCAAAGCCGTGCAACCCGGCCGACGCCGCGAGTCCGCACAAATTTTTCAAACGCAACCCCGCTCCGGCCCACACGCGGCCATCGCCGCGCACCGTGAACGCCTGCCACTCCGGCTGCGCCAGGCTGATCACGAGCGCCTCGACGCCTTCGTCGGGCACGAGTAAATTTGAGCCGCGTCCCAGCATCAGCACTGGCAGATTCCGCGCATGCGCCGTCTTCAGGAGGCGTTGCAACTCTACTTCGTTCGTCGGCTCAGCGTAGACGCGCGCGGGTCCGCCGACTTGCATCGTGGTCTTTGCCTTCAGCGATTCTCCCACGGTGAATTTCGTCGTCTCACTCAATTGCGGACGCATCACGTCCACAAATTCCTGCCACGCGAATTCGGCAACGCCGGGGGAATTTGGCGAGTTCATGGCGTGGAGGCAGTCACCGGTCGGTGTCGCACGTGACGCTGCGGTGGGATGCGCAGCGCGAGTTCTTCCAAATCTTGTGCCATGGTATTGACCGCATCCTCCGTGGCCATGCGGTGCAGATTTTCCCGGAATTTGTGCACGAGCCACTCGTTGAACAGCACCTCCAGCACTTCCTGCCGCAAAAGACTCAGCGAATTTTGATCAATCACCAAGCCGCCGCCCTGTTGCTCAAACTGCCGCGCGTTGGCCCACTGGTGATTGTCCGCCGCTTCGGGATACGGAATTAAAATCGCCGGCGTCTCACAGCGCACGAGTTCCGCCAAGGTGCCGGCGCCCGCGCGACTCACGACCAGATCCGCCGCCGATAACAGCGCGCCGACCCGATCCGTGAACGGCTCAAACCACGCGCCCACCTTCGCGCCAGACTTGGAGCGGAATTCACGCACTTCGTTTTCGCCTTTGCCCAAACCGGTGACGCACCACGTCTGCACGCCTTCGGCGGCGAGCGCGGCGACATTTTCCGCCACCCACTTGTTGAGCGGAGAACTGCCCTGACTACCGCCCATGATCACGAGCAATTTCTGGAGCGGATTCACTCCGAGTAATTCGCGCGCGGCTTCGCGCGGCAGACAGGCCACCTCGCGACGCACGGGCAAACCCGTGTGGCGCACACGCAGCCCCAATCGGCCGGGCAAGCGCACACCCGGCGGCAAATACAAGCGTTGCGCCACGCGCGACAGCACACGTATCGCGCGACCGGGCACGCGATTCGCCTCATGCAACGCGATCGGAATATTCAACAACCGCGCCGCCAACGTCACTCCGGCATTGGTGAAGCCACCGAAACCAATCACCGCATCGGGACGAAAATTCCTCAGGTAACTCAGGCTGAATTTCAGACCGCGGCCCTGCTCGATCACAAAACGCGCCATCACATCCGGCCGCCAACCAAACGGCAGACCGGGCACACGCGTCGTCGTGAGTTGCGGGTATTTTTCCACTAATCGCGTGTCCACTTTTTTGCGCGAAATGAAGAGCCGCACGTCGTGTCCGCGTTCCAGCATAGTTTCCGCCAACGCAATGCCGGGCGCCAGATGCCCGCCGGTGCCACCGCAAGCGATGAGAAATTTGCTCATGCGACCACCTCCGCCAACGCGCGTTTGCGTTCGAGTGGTTTCGACCGCGTCCATGCTCGCGACGTGTTAATAATCACGCCCACGAGGAGTCCCATCAGAATCAGATTTGAACCGCCCGCACTAATGAATGGCAGCGACATTCCCTTCGTCGGCATCATGCCCGTCACCACGCCGAGGTTGATGATCGCTTGCAGGCAAATGAGCAACAGACACCCCGTTACGAGGAGAAATTGGAACAGATTCGGGGCGCGACGCACGTGCATCAACCCCGCGATAAATATTATCACGAAAAGAATTACGGTCAGCAGCGTGAAGATGAGTCCCATCTCCTCGCCCATGATGGCGAAAATAAAATCGGTGTGCGCCTCCGGCAAAAACGACTGCTGCTGGCGGCCGTTACCGATGCCGACGCCATCCACACCGCCGGCCGCGAACGCAAGAATCGCCTGCCAGAGTTGATAAGCCCCTTCGCTGCGGTTCGCCTCCACATCCATAAACGATGTGATGCGGCGCAACCGATTGGGATTGTAGATCACCATCACCGCAAACGCGCTCAGCGCGAGCGTGATGGTGGGCACGAGAAACCTCAATCGTGCCCCTGCGAGGAACAGCAAAATCATCCCGATTGCACCGATGAGAAATGCCGTGCCAAAATCCGGTTCGAGAATAATCAACACAGCAAACACACCCACGCCCAGACTCGGCACGACAAAGCCGCGCACGAAATCGTTCATCTTATTCTGATTCAACGCGAGATAGTGCGAGAGCGCGAAGACCATCGCCAGTTTGGCAAACTCCGAAATTTGTAGCCGCGTAAAACCCAGATTGAGCCACCGGCGGCTGCCTTTCACCGAAACACCGATTCCTGGAATCAATACCACGATTAAACCGATCACGGCGACGATCGCGGCAATCCACGCGAAGCGGCGTAAACTTTCCAAGTCCGCCAACACCACCATCCACGCCGCGCCGAGCGAGATTCCGAGAAAGATCAACTGCTTGAACAAATAGGCGTAAGGCCCACCCTTCGCGGTCGAACTCGCGCTGAACAACACGGTCAAACCGATCGCCAACAGCGCCGCCACACACACCAAAATCACACTGGCTGGTGTGATGTTGAGATGACGGCGGGGAGCGGGTGCTTCGGTAGGACTGGGTGTAGTCACGGCAAATATTCAGACGTTGGCTCGATCGAGCGCACGACCCTGAGCTCACCACCGCGACGCCCATCCCGATGAATCACCGTGGCGGGAAGTGCGCGGCGGGGCATTCGCGAAAATCCTCAGCCCTTCGGCGGCGTGCGCACGTCCTCGACTTTGATCGTCGGAACTTCGGCGGAGACTTCATTCAACGCGGCGTCGAGATCTTGGCCGGGAGGCGGTGCGGAAATTTCAAAACGCGGCACCGCGTTGCCGGCAGACCCGGCGGGCGGCGGCGCCGCGGTCGCCTGTGTTTCCGCTGTGGTGGTCGAAGACGGACGAGAATTGCTCACGGCCTTGAAGCCCGGAATCACGAGTTGCTGTCCCGCGCGAATCTTCGCGGGGTCTGTGATGCTGTTGGCGGCGGCGAGTTCGCCAACCGAAACTTGATACTTGCGCGCGATGGCGCCGAGGCTTTCGCCGGATTGAATCGTGTGGCGCAAAGCATCATTGCCGCGGGGGGGCGTCGTTGTTTTGCCATCGCTCAGTTTGGCGGGAGACGCGCTCGCGGTGGCCAAGTCCTGCGCACTGACCGCCTTCCCCGGCACGATCAATTTTTGCCCCGGCTGCAAGGTCGCGCCGGTGGAGAGATTGTTGGCCTTCGCCAATTCCGTAACGGTGAGGTGATGCTTCTTGGCGATGCTCCACAAACTGTCGCCGCGCGTCACGGAGTAGGTGCTGACTGGTGCGATGTCTGCGACCGCCGCACGCGTTGGTGCGAGGGCAGCGGCGTTCGGTGAGCCGGGACGTGTCGGTTCAGCGCGCCCATGCGTGACTGGGGCAGCGTAAGTGTTGGGCAGCGGCACGGACTCGACGGCGACCGGCGTGTAGTTAACCGGCGCAGTCGTGCCCATGTCGCCCGAGACAGTGGCGTCGGGTGTCGGGACGGTGCGCGAGGAGGATTGGCATCCGGGACTGGCGAAAATAAAGAGAAACGCGATCACATGGACAATGATCACGGCCCCGAAGATCTTCAGGATTTTCATGGCGGAATTATGGGTGGTTGGGTTGGCGATTTGCTACTTTAAAATCAAGGTTACTCACAGGTTTTGCCCAAGCGGTGTCGGCAACAGTGGGTGCGGCAGGTTTCAGCGAATTTTCAAGGTGGCGAGTCCGAGCAGGGCGAAACCCAGGGAGAGCACCCAAAAGCGGAGCACCACCTTGGTTTCCGGCCAGCCCTTCTTTTGGAAATGATGATGGATCGGCGCCATGAGGAAAAGCCGTTGTCCGGTCCCGAAACGGTGGCGCGTGTATTTGAACCAACCGACTTGGAAGACCACCGAAAGCAGCTCCAGCACGAACACGCCGCCGACGATCACCAAGGTGAAGGGTTGGTGAATCATGAAGGCCATCACGCCGATCAGGCCGCCGAGCGCGAGCGAACCGGTGTCGCCCATGAAGACTTCCGCCGGATGCGAGTTGAACCACAGAAACGCCATACCGGCGCCAATCAACGCGCCGCAAATCACCGTGAGTTCCCCCACTCCGGGCACATAGCTGATCAACAGATACTGCGAGATGATGCTGTTGCCCGCCGCATAAGCCATCAGCCCAAAAACGAGCGCCACCGTAATCGTGCAGCCGACGGCCAACCCATCCAGCCCGTCGGTGATATTAATCGCATTGCTGAAACCGACGACCCATAGGTAAATCAAGACCAGCAAGAGCCACCACGGCATGTGCGTGATCACCGCCTCTTTGAAGAACGGCACCCACAGTTCGCGCACTTTGTCCGCACTTTGCGGATGCCAGAGCAACACGCCGAGCGCCACGCCGGTCGCGACCGATTGCCACGCGATTTTTTCCCACGGTTTGATGCCATCCTTGTTCTTGTGCAAGACCTTCAAGTAGTCGTCGCGCCACCCCGGAATCGTCAGCGCCGTGTAAACGAAGAGCGACACGAACACCCAAACGTTCGGTGTCGCCCACAACACCGCGCTGAGAAAAACCGCGAGAAAAATGATCAGCCCGCCCATCGTCGGCGTGTGCTTCTTGTCAAAGTAGGTTGCCCCCAACTCGCCGGTGCGCTCGTCGATATAGCCGTGACCAAACTTCAGTTCGCGAAACCGCCGGATCAGCCACGGGCCTGCGATGAAACCGATGATGAGTGCGGTCAGCATCGCGCCGCCCGTGCGCACAGTGAGGTAACGCAGCAAACGCAGCGGCCCGAAATAGTGTTCGTAGTCGGCGAGATAACTAAGCATGGGCGTCGGCGCGGGGGTCGAGAATCGTTTCGAGACGGTAACGGCGGCTGCCCTTCAGGAAAGCCGCCCCGCGAAATTCAGCCAGATGCGCCCGCACTGGCGCGAGGTCGGTCACGATCGCGATCTGCGCCGGGTCGTTGCCGTTTTCCAACAAACCCTCGCGCAACGCCGCCGCGTGACCGCCGATCGCGAAAAGAAAATCGCCCGGCCGCAGGAGAATCGTCCGTCCGAGTTGTTGGTGAAAATCCGCCGCCTGCGCCCCGAGTTCCTCCATGCCACCGAGCACGTAAAGCCGCGGCAGACCCGCTTTCACCAAACCGGCAAACGCCGCAATCGCGTCCTGCATCGACGCGGGATTCGCATTGTAGAAATCGCAGTAAACATCCGCCGCGCCGATGCGTTGCAACTCGCCGCGCCACTTCGACGGCTCCCAGCCGGACAAACGCTCCTGCAACGTCTCATCCGCCACACCAAGTTCCGACGCGAGCGCGAGCGCCAGCGCCGCATTCTGCGCCATGCCACCCGAAACGCGGCGCAACAAAAACGTCCGTCGCCCTGCGAGTGTGACCTCGGTGCGCTCCGGTCGGTGCATCACCGTGAATTGCACCGTGCGTCCGGTCACATTGACCATCCCTTCATTGGCCGGCACGAGCACGAGCGGATGCGGCAGCGCGCGAAACTCTGCGTAGTGCCAGCACGACACCGGAAAAACCTGCCAGCCGCCCCCGCGCACGCCGGTCAGCATTTGCACTTTCTCTGCCGCGACTCCTGCGAGCGAACCCAGTTTCTCCAAATGCGCCGGCCCCACCAACGTGACGATGCCGTGGTCGGGTTGGATCATCTCCACCAAACTGCGCATCTCGTGCTGCATGTTGATGCCTGCCTCAATCACCGCCGCGCGATGCACCGCCGGTTCAAGCCGCGTCAATGTCAGCGGAATCCCGATGTAATTATTGAGATTCCCCGCCGTCGCGCACACGTCGGACGCACCACCAAGGAGGAGCGCGAGCAAATCCTTCGTCGAAGTTTTCCCCGCACTACCGGTCACGCCCACGACCGTGCCGGTGAAATTCTTTCGATGCGCCGCGCCGATTTGCTGCAACGCCACTAACGGATCCTCGACGACCAATTGCGGCAACGGCGCGTCATTCACCGCTCGCGCCACCAACGCCGCGACGGCTCCCTGCGCGGCTGCCTCAGCGAGAAAATCATGGCCGTCGCGCTTCTCGGTTTTCAGCGCGACAAACCCCTGCCCCGCCGTCAGCGCGCGCGTGTCTTGCGTGAAGCCCGCGAGCGATTCGCCCGGCGGACGGGTCCACGTGCCGCCCGTCCAAGCGGCGAGTTGCTCTGCGGAAAAATGGGGCATGGAAAGGGGTCAGCCTGATTTGATCTTCTTGATCGCAATCAGTTCGCGCACCACCTGACGGTCGTCAAATGGCACGATGGTGTCGGCGAATTCCTGAAAAGTCTCGTGGCCCTTGCCCGCGATGATCAGGCAGTCGCCTGCGCGCACCTGATCGAGCGCGAGGCTGATGGCGCGGCGCCGGTCTTCGATGAACGCGATGTCGGCTGCGTTCGTCACGCCGGTGCGCATGTCGTCGAAAATCTGCGTGATCGCCTCGGAACGCGGATTGTCCGCCGTCGCCCACGCGTGGTCGGCGAATTCCTGCACCGCGGCGGTCATGAGCGGACGCTTGGCGCGGTCGCGATTGCCGCCGCAACCAAAGACGACGAAGAGCCGACCGGGCGTGATGGCGCGGAGCATCGTCAGCGCATTGCGCAACGCGTCGTCGGTGTGCGCGTAATCGACGAGCACATTGTAGGGCTGACCGGTATCGATCGGTTCCATGCGACCCGCCACGCCGGCGAAACTTTTGAGGCGCGACGCAATCACCGCCAAGTCGCGACCGATCGCGTAACAGGCAGCGAACGCCGCGAGCAAATTGCTGACATTGTAGCGGCCGACGAGCGGGCTCTCCACTTCCACGCGTCCTTCGGGCCAGACCAGCGTCAACGCCGTGCTCTTAAAATTCAGTTGGACGTTTTCGGCGCGCACCATCGCCTCCGGCGCTTCGCCAAAGGTAATGACTTTCGCCGCGGCAGGCGCGGCCGCAACGAGACGGCGACCGTAGGGATCGTCGAGATTCACTGCCACCGCCCGCGGCGCCGTGCCAATGCCACCGTTGAAGAGGCGGGCCTTGACGGCGAAATACTCATCCATCGAACCGTGGTAATCGAGGTGATCGCGCGTCAGATTGGTAAACACCGCGACGCCAAATTGCATGCCGAGCACGCGGTGCTGGTCGATGCCGTGCGAACTCACTTCCATCGCCGCCTGACGGCAACCCGCGTCACGCATCTGCGCCAACATGCCGAAAAGTTCCAACGACTCGGGCGTGGTGCGGTAGGACGGCACGATGCGCGCGCCGAGATCGTAGTTCACCGTGCCGATCAGACCGACGCGCTGCTGACTCGTGGCGAGCAGGTGTTTCACCAAGTTGGTGACGGTGGTCTTGCCGTTCGTGCCAGTGACGCCGACGAGATCGAGTGAACGATCGGGGAATTTGTAGTAACGTTGCGAGACGAGGGCGAGCGCACGGCGCGCATCGGCGACTTGGATGTAAGTGACGCGAGCGGAAGTGACTGACGGGATTTTCTCCGCGACAATGGCGACCGCACCGCGACTGATCGCGGCATCGATGAACTGGTTGCCGTCGGCGCGGCGGCCCGCGAGGGCGAAGTAGAGATTGCCGTGCAACACGCGACGGCTGTCCATGGCGAGTCCGGAAATCGGACGATCAAGATCACCCTTGCTGGCGACGATGTCGGCGTCGTTGAAGAAGTCGGAAAGCTTCGGGGCCATTTTGAAAATGCGTTGGGAAACGCGGTCAACCGGACGGCGGCGCGTGGCTGGCAGTGAACGAAACGCGGCGACCAGCGGATAGTTGTGGGTGAGGTAACCGATCATCGGGCACCTCCGGTAGTGGCGAGCAAGTTGCGAGTGGAAGGGCGCACGGGTTTGATATCGAGATACTGGATGATTTGTTCGGCGACGTTCTTGAACGCCGGCGCGGAAACGGCGCGGCCATAGGCGGTGCCACCGGTGACGCGCGCATCATCCACGATCACGGAAAGCACAATCTCCGGACGGCTCGCCGGGAAGAAACCGACGAAGGACGCGACGTGACGATTGTTCACGTATTTGCCATCGATGATTTTTTGGGTCGTGCCGGTTTTCGCGGCGATTTCAAAGCCTTCGATGTCGAAGCCGTTACCGGTGCCTCCGAGTTTTACGACGTTGTGCAACATTTGCGCGAGTTCCGCCGCGACCGCAGGACGCAGCACTTGGCGCCGCTTTTCCGTCTCGAACGTGCGCACCACGCTCCCGTCGTTGGCCCGAATTTCCCGAATGATCTGCGGGCGCACCAGCATGCCGCCATTGGCGACCGCGCTCATCGCCATGTGAATTTGCAACGGCGTCGCCGCGACCGCGTGGCCCATCGGCATGCGCGTGATCGTGAGACCGTCCCACTTCTTCGGCTCCTCTAACAGGCCGCGCACTTCCCCTCCCAAAGGAAATCTCGTGGACTCGCCGAAACCGAACGCGCGCACGTAATCGTAGTAGCGTTGATCGCCGAGCTTGATCGCGAGATGCGCCGCGCCGCGGTTGCTCGATTTGCTCACGATCTGCGCGACCGACAACGTGCCCATCGCGTGATCTTCCTTCGGCAATTTGCGCTCCTTGCCGTTCAGGATAACGGTCGGTTGATCGCAGTCGAAGCTGGTGAATGGCGTAACGATCCCGTCGTTGAGCGCCGCGCCGGCGGCGACGATTTTGAAGGTCGAACCTGGCTCGATCAGATCGGTGATGGCGTTGTTGCGCTGATTTTCGATCGGCTCCTTTGCAAAATTATTCAGATCGTAGGTCGGGTAATTCGCCATGCCGAGGATCGCGCCGGTCTGTGGATCACTCGCGATGATGGTGGCAAACTTCGGGCGGAACTTCATGGCGATGGCATCAAGTTCGCGTTCGAGAATGTTTTGGATGACCGAGTCGATTATCAGCACCACGTCATGCCCGTCGATCGGCGCGACTTCGCGCGTGCGAAATTGCGCGAGTTCTCGCCGCGCACCGTCTTTTTCGGATTCAATCCAACCGTCCTGTCCCTTCAAGTAGAGGTCGAGATGCTTTTCCGCGCCAGTGACAGGAGTGTGCTCCTTATTAATGTAGCCGAGCACATGCGCCGCGAGTTGCCCGCCCGGATACACGCGCTTGTAGCCGCGCGAGCCGTAAACACCGCGGATGCGCAGGTCCATGATCTGGTCGTAAACCCGCTCGTCGATTTCGTCGGCCAGCTTCACGTAACGCACGCGTTTCTCCTTCGTCTCGGAATTGTTGCCCGCGAGCGCCACCTGACTGGCCGCCCGCGCCCGGCGCAAGTTACGGTCGAGTTCGAGAAAATTCACTTTCAATAACCGCGCAAGATCACCCCACTTCGGCGCATCTTCCTCACGCAGCATCTCCGGGTCCGCCCCAAGCACGACATAGGAACGTGACGTCGCCAGCACGTTGCCCTTCACATCCGTAACCGTGCCGCGTCGCGCGTGCTCCACCACGATTTGGCGGCGCGCCCGTTCGACAAACTTTAACAATTCCTCGCGATCGATGACATGCAGGAACACGAGGCGCGCGCCCACGGCGGTGAAACACGCCAGCACGCACACCGCGAGCAGCGCCATCCGGGAATTGGAAGCAAAACCCTTGGACATCGCTTAGGGGCGGTAAGTGGCGGGCACGATGCGGAAAGCGAACGCGTCGGAATTACGCGAAATGCTGGCCGTTAACAGGGCTTCGGCGTTACGCTTGCGCGCCAATTCCAAAGTCGGGTCCTGGTCGACACGCACGACTTGCACTTCGCGGGGCAACACGAGCGCGAGTCGCAGCGATTGATTCTTTTCCAGCAAAATCGCGACACTTTCGGCGGTGGCGACCTGCGCGCGCACTTCGTCGAGTTTGCGCTCCACGTCGGCGATCTGGACTTCGAGACCGCGGCTGCGGTTGGCTGCTTGAAAGATTTCCTGCCGCACCCATACCGCGCCGAGACCGAGGGTGCCGGCGAACATGAGGAGGGCGAGCGTGAGGGCAACGAGCTTGTTGACGAGGGCGTTGGGCGGGGGTGGCTTCATCGAGCGTGGGGTTCAGTGCTTGCGCAGGACGCGGAGCTTCGCGGAACGGCTGCGGGGGTTGGTGGAAATTTCGGCGGCGGACGGACCGACGGGCTTGCGTGTGAGCAGGTCGGCGTGCTTCTCGCGCAATTGCTGCGGCATGGAATCGTTGGCGTCGACCGGCAGCCCGCAGAGTTTGCGGAAGTAATGCTTCACCGGCCGGTCTTCCAACGAATGGAAACTGATCACCGCAAGCACGCCGCCGGGCGCGAGTCGCGCAAAAGCGGCAGGCAACGCGCGTTCGATCGCGCCAATTTCGTCATTTACCGCGATGCGAATGCCTTGGAACGCGCGCGTGGCCGGGTGAATCTTACTGCGCTGTTTCACGGCGGCAGGAATGGCCTCCGCAATCACATCGGCGAGCGAGGTCGTGCGCGCGAGCCGACCCGTGCCGCGCGCGGCTTCGATGGCGGGCACGACGCGGCGCCACAATTGCTCTTCGCCCAAATCGCGGATGGCGCGCACGAGTTCCTGATGACTCGCCGTCTCCAACCACTGCGCGGCCGGTTGGCCTTCGCGGGGATTCATCCGCATGTCGGCCGGCGCATCGTGACGAAACGCGAAGCCGCGCTCGCCTTCATCGAGTTGAAACGACGACACACCGAAATCGAACAGAATGCCGTCAAACTCACCCGCCGGCAGCGCCGCGAGATCGGCGAAGTTCAGATCGACGAATTGAAAAGTCTCGGGGAACTGCGCCTGCAACGCCGCCGCACGCGGCGCGGCGGCCGGATCGCGATCCAGCGCAACTACGCGCGCCCCAGTGCGCAAAATTTCCGTCGTGTGACCGCCGCCGCCAAACGTGCAGTCGAGGAAGCACCGACCGTTCTCGGGCGCGAGGTATTCAAGAACCTCGTGCAGGAGAACCGGCTGGTGCCCTGGCGTCATGGTGTGTTGGCGGGTGTCAAGAGTGGTGGCGGACATGGACTGCCTTGCGGGTTGAACCCGCGAGACCGCGCTTGCCCCGCCGTTTGGCGGGACCGACTTTTAAAAGCTTGGGCAGCGGCTGGGAGCGGATGACGAGCGCGGTGGTCTTCATCGCTTAGAGTCCGATGCGGCGCATCATATCGCCGAAGTTTTCACCCGCCGTGGCGCGCTCCATAGCATCCCACCGCGACGAGCTCATGATGTTGAAAGTGTCACCCATGCCCACGAGCACCGCGTTCTTCGCGATGTCGGCGTGGCCGAGGAGGTCGGCGTTGATCCCGAAACGACCCTGCTTGTCGAACGTGAACGACAACGCGTTGGAGAAGATGCGCGCCTTCACCGCCTGCGCGTCTTTGTCGGAAAGTTTCATTTCCGAAATCTGGGCCAACAACTTCTGCACCCGCGCCGGCGGCAACACCGCGATGTAACCATCAGGGTGCGGGATGGCCAAGAAGGTCTCCGAATCCGTATGCACCCAGCGCCAGACGGACGGAATCGTCAGTCGATGCTTGTCGTCGAGCGAGTGCTCGAAACGACCTGAATAAACGGTGGTGCCTGTCTGAGCCATGTGGGTAGTCCGCCTAGGGTGCTAAAACGCTTTGCGCCCCAGAACGCCCCACTTCTCCCCATTTCGCCCCCACCGAGCAAGAAAAAAGCCCCCTCAAACTTCAGATTCTTATTCACAAATGGCTAACAACCCCAAGGACCGTGACCGAGGCCCCGCCGCTTTCCTCCCCGCCACGCCCGAACCATTCACCTACGACGCCGACGGCAACGTCACGCACGACTCTGAGTGGGACTACACGTGGGATGCCGAAAACCGCCTCGTCCTGATGGAGCACCGCAGCGAAGTCGTCGGCACCGGCATGCTCGCCAACGCCGACAAGCGGAGAATTGAGTTTCGCTACGACTACCAAAGCCGCCGCGTGCGCAAGACCGTTTACGGCGGGTGGAATGGCACCTCCTTCAACGCGATCCCGCTCTCCGACACCAAATATCTCTACGACGGCTGGAATCTCGTCGCGGAGTTCAGCGTCGGCGGCGAAGGTGCTCTCACGCTGGCGCGCTCCTACACTTGGGGCTTGGATTTGATCGGCGCGCTGACAGCCTCAGGGGGCGTGGGAGCGCTACTGCAAATACACGACCATGCCGCGGGCAAGACACTGCTGCCCGCCTACGACGGCAACGGCAACGTCGTCGCCTT
>JAUXXD010000090.1 GCA_030681265.1 Candidatus Didemnitutus sp.
ACCTCTGTCACCCGTCCCATCCTCCAGGCCGCACAAATCATCGACCTGACCGTCCAATCCGATACCGTCTCGACCAACGGCACCATCGTCTTCCGCCGCGACGCCTCCTTCATCGTCCTCTACCTCGTCTTCTCATGAAGCCAAATTCCAGTTATCGCTTAATCCTCGCAATCCTCGCCACCTTACTCGGCGCGGCCGGGATGCGCGGCAACGTGGTGCAGGCAAACATGTCGGCGTTGGCCCGCGCAAATTCAGGCTTGGTTGGTTTGAATAAAACTAACGGCGCGTTGCAGCGTTCGACAGATGACGGAGCTACTTTTACCACGACCCGTGCTGCTGGAGTGACGGCACTTTATACAGTTGTGGCGGCGGCTGACATCGTGGTCGCAGTCGGTGATGGCGGACTTGTGGTTCGCTCAACAAATGGTGGTCAGACTTGGACTGAAGCGACTTCGCCGGCCTTCACTGGTGAATTGCGCGATGTTGCGATCGGCGGAGCGCTCTGGGTTGCGGTGGGTCGGAGGAATCTTGATGTAACTTCTATGTGGTCGTCTGACAGCGGAGCTACATGGACAGCGGCAACTTCAATTCCAGTCACTGGTCGATTATTGCGCGGGGTAACTTATGATGCTAGCACGACGCGATGGACGGCGGTGGGCACGGACGGCTTTGCTGGAGCGCGAATTCTCACTTCTACGGATGGCAAGGCTTGGACCAGCGTCACTCCACCAGTTGGCACACCGCCGCTTAATGATGTCGCGGCGGACGGACAGGGCCGCGTAGTGGCAGTAGGCGATGCCGGAACCTTACTCGTTTCGAGCAATGGTGGTCTGACTTTTACGACTGATGTGAATTCGGGTTTGGTTTCCGAAAACCTCAACGTGGTTGTCTATTCCAGCACGGCCGGTTGGGTCGCTGGTGGCGCGGATGCAGTGGTGGTCAGTTACACCACGGTGGGAGGTGCGGTCGTAACACAAGCGCCCGTGCCGGGTGGCGGCGACATCGTCACGTTGACGGTCGGAACTAATGGCACTGTTATTTCCGGTGGCGCGAAGGCATCGCAGACCATCAATTTTTCGCCCGGTGAGAGCCGCGCATTCACTTTTGCAGATATTGCGTTGCAGGCCACGGCCAGTTCCGGGCTTACGGTGACTTATAGCGTGGTCAGCGGTCCAGCAACAATCAGTGGCAGCACGTTAACGCTGACGGGCACAGGGACGGTGACAATCCGGGCCACTCAAGCGGGCAATACCAATTACCACCCGGCGACAGCAACCGAACGAAGTCTTGTCGTAACCAGCAGTTTTGATTCTTGGCGTTTGGCGAATTTTACGACGCAGGAGCGTGCTGATGCTAACATTAGCGGTGCGAGTGCGGTGCGAGGTGCGGACGGATTATCGAATCTTTTGCGCTATGCGCTCGGTTTGTCAGTAAACGAATCCTCCGCCGCGGCGCTGCCGGTTTCGAGTGCCGATGCGACTGATTTTCTCATCACCTACTCGCGTCCAACAGTGGCGAACGACGTGACTTATGCGGTTGAAGCTTCAACAAATCTTACAACATGGACGACGACTGGCGTGACGCATGAATTGGTGCGGACAGCCAATGGTGTGGATACGTGGCGCGCGCGCCATGCGCAAAGCGGTTCGGCAAGTGTGTTCTTCCGCTTGAGAGTTACTCGCTAGTGCTACTCCAACGGACTTGTCGCCGTTCAGCTTTTGTCTTTTGCTCAATCACATCACGGACCACGACCAACGATTTTTCCGTCTCACAAATTCTCAAATCATTTTTGCCATGAAATTCTTATCTACCAAAATTCTTGCTGCTTCGTTGATTAGTGCGGTGACTGCGACATGCGTCGTCGGTCAAGTCGCCAATTTCGACAGTCTCAACGGCTACGCTGCCGGAGTGGAAACACGAATTGTGTCCAATCGTGAGACGTTGGTGCACTTGCAGAATCTGAACACGCTCTCGGGATTGACGCTGAGCGGCCAATATATCGACCGCACGATCAAAGCCACGGCGGACCGCATCGAGCGTGACACGAACGGTCGGTCCGGCACATTGGGCTACGGTTGGAATTTGGGCACTTGGGGCCTGGGTATTCGCCTGACGGCCGATACGACCACGAGTAAATATACAGAAGTTCGTTCACCTGCGCCGGTGCCGCTGCATGGCGTCGTGGATGCGGATACCTTGGCTGGACAATTATGGGTCGGCGGAAATTTTGGTAGTTGGCATGTGAATTTTGCACTTGGTGCCGGTAAAACGGATCACGACGGCACGCGTATCAGCGATATCGGTTCATCGCGTGCGAGCTTCGACAGCACGGATAAGTCGGTTCAGTTCCAAGTTTCCTACGAACACGCGACGACTGGTAAAATGGCGATTCGCAGCATGGCGGGTATTTCAAATATCAACGCCCAAGCTGACGGATTTACGGAAACCGGCACCTCGCCGGACCGCCGAATCGTGCGCGATTTCAAGGCTCGTGAAACGATGGGGCTGCTCGGATTGCAGCTCGCCGCCAAAGAAGGGGATTGGATTCCTTCTGTCACGGTCGCGTGGTTGCATGAATTTTCAGAAAACGACACACGCATCACCAATAGCGCAATCAACGGTGCTAATTTGGGCTCCGGTTTGGTGCCGAACACCGCCGGTGACCTCTTTTACGCTAATGTGCGTTTAGATGGCCGCATGTCCAAAGATTGGGTGCTGAGCAGCGAACTGCAGTATGTTAAGGGCGGCTCTGAGAAGCAGTGGGGCTTTCAATTAGGCATCAAACGCCTGTTCTAACTAGCCCGTTGCGGCCGCGAAACTCGGGGTAGGATCTTCCTTCTGCCCTCGGGTTTGAAGGCATCACGGCGTTGCACCATCAGACCACAAACCCGCAACGGACGTCATGGGTGGTAACAGGATGGCTTGCTCATGGCTTGAATAGACCTTGCCCGTCACGCGGAGGCGAGTGACCATTGCCGTTCCATGAAGATTGGTTTCCTCGGTGGCAGTTTTGACCCAGTGCATTTCGGCCATTTGATTGCCGCGCAGGATGTCTTGGAGCAATTCCACTTGGATCGACTGCTTTTGGTGCCAGCCGCGCAGGCGCCGATGAAGCCAAATGACGTGCAATCGACCTGCGCAGCGCGCTTGGAGATGCTACACGCGGCGGTGGAGTGGGATCGACGTTTGGAAGTATCGGATTATGAGCTGAAGCGTGGCGGTATCAGTTATACGGTTGATTCCGTGCGGCACTTTCGGACGCAGTTTCCCGACGATGAGCTCTACTGGATCATCGGCGGCGACCAGTTGCCGTTGTTGCACCAGTGGAAGGAGATCGAAGAACTCGCCAAAATGATCGAATTCATCTTCTTGGAGCGTCCGAAGCATCCCACTAAGCCCCACGTGGAAATTCCCGATCTGCGCTTACATCGTTGTGACGGACATTTGATCGAGATAAGCTCCAGCGAACTGCGGGCCCGCATCGCGCGAGGACTGTCGTTACACTATTTTTGCCCACAAAAGGTCATCGCCTACATTGACTCCAACCAACTCTACCGCTGAGGTCGACCTATCCGTATGAAAGCATCCAAGCCGAAAAAAACCACCGCTCCGAAGAAAGTAGCAACGTCCAAAAAAGCTCCTGCGCTGAAGAAAATTCCTGCGCCAAAGAAAGTCGTTGTCAGCAAACCAGCCAAGGTAGCTGCGCCGCGCGCCACCGTTAAACGCGTCGCCAAGAATGCGGCTCCCGCAGTGCTCAAAAAGATCGTTGCGGCGCTGGATGATAAAAAGGCCGAGAATCTCCAGGTGCTCGATGTTAGCGAATTGTCGAGCCTCACGAACTACCTTGTGTTGGGCACGGCCAATTCGGATCCGCATTTACGTGCGTTGCGCGTTGAACTGGAAAAAGCGATCGACTCGGAAAAGGTGAAAATTCTCGGCATCGACACCTCGAAGGGCAGTGGTTGGACGGTGGTCGATATGTTTGACGTGATGGTTCACCTCTTCACGCCGGAAAACCGTGACAAATATCGTCTCGAGCTACTCTGGCGGGATGCCAAAACGCTCCCAATCGAGTCGTTTCGCTAGAGAGCGACTTTACAATTCATTGACAGATTTGCCCTTGAGTTGCGTTAAGCGAACAGCTTGAATGCTGATGCTCGTTAGAGCAGTTAATAATAACCCAGAAATACATTATGAATACACCTCGTTCCTCCAAGGGCTTCACGCTCGTCGAAATCATGATCGTTGTCGTTATCATCGGCCTCTTGGCCGCGATGGCGATTCCGGCCTTCCAAAAGGTCCGCGCTTCGTCCCAAGACAAAGCGGTCTCGAACAATCTTCGCCAATTGAGCGGTGCGGCTGATCAGTTCTTCCTCGAAGCTGGCGTTAGCGCCGTCGCTTCGATATCGCTCGTCGGCACCAACCCGACGCAATACATCAAGGCAGTGACTCCGGTTGCCGCTGAGACGTATGCACAGACGTTGATGCAGGGCAGCGCAGTGACCGCCACGGGCGTTGCTGGTGCTCGCACCATCACTTACAGCAACTAAATTTGCTGTCTGGTTACTTTCAGCCGCCTCGCCAGAGGCGGCTTTTTTCTGCACTGACTTAGCGCGGTTCGCCAAAATTGGTGTAGCAACGCGGTCCGTCACGCACGTTTCGCGTATCCTGAGTTGCCAGCGCGGTGATTTTCGTGAACGGCTTTTTCATGCCATTTCTCAAGCTGATGCTGCGGCAGTCGCGCGTGTGGCTCGTGGGCTTACTCGGAGTGCTCGTGTTCGTCGTCGGTCGCTGGGTCATCAGTCCGGAAGCGGCGGTGCCCACAGTCGCCAAGGGGGGCTACTGGGTGATGCTCGTGACGGTCGTGCTCTTTGCACGAACTCTCTGGCGGCTGACGCGGGAAAGCCTGAGCAACTACCGGCCGAGCCGCGCGGATTGGGCCGCGTTGGCGTTGATTGTGGCCTGTGGAGGCGTGTGGGTGGCGCATGAACGCCAGGGCTTCAAAATTCTTGCGGATGAAACGTTGCTCTTAGGCACGTCGATGGGCTTGCACTACGAACGCGAGGTGGCGTTTCCCGTGCGTGCGACGGATGTGCAGGGACCGTTTCAATTTCCCGAACGCCATCTCGATAAACGTCCGTTTTTTTATCCGTTCGTCGTCTCGCTCGTGCACGACGTGACTGGCTACCGACCGACCAACGGGTTTCACGTCAATGCCGTGCTCGGTTTTCTCTTTCTTGGCCTCGCCTACGTAATCGGGTGGCGACTGGGCGGCACGCGGTGGAGTGGGGCACTGTGGGTGCTGCTGTTCGCGGGGTTGCCGTTGCTGGCGCAACAAGCCGCGGGCGGCGGTTTTGAGCTGCTGAATTTGGTCATGATGGCGACGTTTCTCCTGCTCGCGCTGCGCTATGCGGAGCGACCGGACGACTTGTCGTTGGAGGCGATGTGTCTCGCGGCGGTGCTTCTCGCGCAGACGCGCTATGAATCGGTGCTCTTTGTGCTCCCGGCCGCCGTCATCGCGCTGTGGGGCTGGTGGAGAGACGGGCGAGTATTTCTCAGTTGGCCGGTGGTGCTGTGTCCGGTGTTTTTGTTGCCGTATGTGCTGCAGAATCGCGTCTTTGAGATGAACACGGGCGTGTGGGAGATGGCAAGTCGGCCGGGCTACGAAGTGCCATTTTCGCTCGGTTATGTGCCGGACAACCTCGGGCATGCGCTGGCGTTTTTCTTCGATACGAGCGGTTATCAGGGTAACTCGATTTACTTCAGCGCGCTCGGTCTATTGGCGTTGCCGTTTTTTGCGCTGATGATCTTGCGGCTGCTGCGTGGCGCGACCGCCGGGCAACCCGTGGCGGTGGGCGCGACGGGTATCGGGCTGTTTTTGATCGGTGGACTGTTGCTGGCGTATTTTTGGGGGCAGTTCGATCACCCCGTGATTCGCCGCCTGAGTTTGCCGCTGCATTGGTTGATGGCGATGGCGGTGGCGACGGTAGGCGCGCAACTCATTCGGCGCACCGTCGTGTGGCAGGCTTTGTGTGCGGGCGCGGTGTTGGCGTTGTTAGTGCAGGGCATCCCCACGATGGCGCGGCAGGCTTACCTGTGGGATTATCAACCTGCGGTGGAAATGGAGTGGCGCGCCGATTTTCTGGCGCGTCAAACACGGCGCGATTTTCTCTTCATCGATCGCGATGTGACTTTCTGGATCACGCAACGCATCTCCGCCACTCCGGTGGCGCAGGCTACGCTGCGCAAAGAGGGTCTCGCCTACCACCTGCGCAACCACAGCTTTTCCGCGATGTTCGTTTTCCAACGCTTCACCGTGGACGACCAGACGGGCGCGTTGACGATTGATCCGGCGGACGACCTCGGGCCGAACTTCGAGCTCGAGCCTGTGGCGCAACGTCGCATCGCGACGTTGCATCTGGCCCGCATCAGTCGCATTGGAGCCATCCGCGAAAATGGCGAAATCGTGGCCCGCGCGGTGCTGGCGGTGCCAGCGGTGGAACCCCAGCTCAGTTCCGCCGAGCTGCAAAAAGTGAAGGCGGAGTATCTCGAAAAGTGGATCAAACAACTTCCGTGAGCGAAGCCGGTGCGATGGTAACTCGACGCCATGTTCCGTCGCCGGCTCCGGCGCCGTCCGGTCAGTCGCGCGTGCGCCTGCTGGTGTTTGGTGCGGTGGCGCTCGCGGCGACCTACGTCGGGTTTCTCGCCTTTGACGTCAACGAAGCGCGCGTGCTCGTGCAGCGCTACGGTTACTACGGCATGGCGCTTACATTTGGGTGGGCGTTGTTCGTGTTCGCTCGCAACGCGCGGCAAATTTGGTTCGAGCGACCGTCACTGACGAGGAGTGAATGCGGCGCATTGGTCGGCGTGGTGATGGCGCTGACGTTGTTGGCCGTGGTCACCGTGCCCTACACTTACAAGGTGCTCTACGACGAGTTCGTGCTGCAAGCGACCGCGCAATACCTGCATCAGGCACGCGAGGTCGGCACCGTGATTCGCGGCTATGACGTCGAAGGCTCCTTTCAAGTCACCGATAGCTACCTCGACAAGCGTCCCGTGTTCTTCGCGTTTCTCGTTTCGCTATTGCACGACGTGACCGGCTATCGCGAGGCCAACGCGTTCGCGCTCAACACCGCGCTGCTGCCCGCGATTCTCGGTCTGTTCTACTGGCTCGCGCGACGGGTGGCGCCACACAGGGCAGCGCTCGCGGCCGTGGTGGCGTTGGGGGCGTTTTCCCTGCTCGCGCAGAATGCGACCGGCGCGGGGATGGAGTTGCTCAACCTCGCGCTGCTGCTGGTCGTGGTGTTGCTGGCGATTTTTTACCTCGAAGAACCGGACGGGCCGCGCCTGAGCGCGTTGATTCTCGCAGCGGTGTTGCTGGCGCAGACGCGCTACGAATCGGGACTCTACATCGCGCCGGTCGCACTCGTGATCCTCGAAGGTTGGCGGCGGCGCGGCGCGGTGTTGTTGCCGTGGACGGCGGTGCTGGCGCCGGCGTTGCTGATTCCTTACGCGCTGCAAAACACCTACGTCTCCGGCACGCCATTTTTGTGGGAATTGCGCGACGGCGCGGAGAGTCGTTTCGCGGCAGAATTTCTGCCGGGCAACCTCTGGCACGCGACGCGTTTCTTTTTCAATTTCACGGCGAGCCTGCCGAATTCATGGTGGCTGGGTGTCGCCGGGTTGCCGGCGCTGGCATGGGCGGGCGTGAGCGTGGCGCGGCGCCTCCGCCACTGGCGGGCGGCGGCGGCGCCGAACGTGGTGCTGGTGGTTTTTGGCGCAGCGATCTGCGCGAATCTCGCGTTGTTGATGGCGTATTATTGGGGTGAGTTGGACGACCCGATCGTGTCGCGGCTCAGCTTGCCGTTTTGCACATTACTCGCGCTCTGTCTCGGCTGGGCGGCGATGCAAGTGCCGGAACGGTGGCGCGGGCGCGCGACGGGCTTCGTCGCGGCGGGCGCGTTGTTTGCCTATGGCATGACGGGTTTGCGGACGAATGCGACGCATTGGGAAATCAATTTGCTGATGCGCGAGATTGCGTGGGAATGGGAAACCGTGGCGCAACGGCCACCGGCGCGACGCCTGATCATCTCGAACAAATCTCCGTTGCCGTGGCTGACGCGTGAAGTTCCTTCGCTCGCCATCGGACGGGCGCGTTGGCGGGCGGAGGCGGTTAAATTTCACCGCGACCACCACACATTTGACGAAGTGTTGGTGATGCAAATTTATCGACCGATCGGGCCGGACGGCGGCTTCCAACTTGAACCGGAGGACCGCCTGCCCGCTGCCTACGTTTTGGAGCCAGTGGCCGAGCGGCGTTTCGGCTCACGGCTCGCGCGGATCAGTCGGGTAGCGGAGATTAGGTTAGACGCCGAGCCTGCGGTGGTGGTGAATCCGGTTGAGCCATGAGGAAACGGTCCCCCAGTTCGGATCTGCGCGCCCACTTTGACTGGGTTGCCGCGCACGACGCCAGCGCGCGGCGCATGCAGCGGGGATTTCATGCGCAACTGCTCACGCATTTCCGGCACCACATTCCTGCCGGAGAAGCGGTGCTCGAACTCGGGTGTGGGGCGGGTGATTTGCTGGCGGGTTTGCAACCGTCGCGCGGAGTCGGTTGCGATTTCAGTCCGGCGATGATCGCCCAGGCACGGGCGCGACACGGCGGACAGGCAAAGCTGGAATTTCGCGTGCAGGACGCCGGCGCGGTCGTGGCGTGGCCGGAGCAATACGACCACATCGTGCTCGATTATCTCACGGGCTACTTGCCGGACATCCAGACGACGCTGGAGCGACTGCGCACGGCGGCGCATGCGCGCACGCGCTTGCACCTGACTTCGCTGAACAATTTGTGGCGCAGTCCGCTGCGGCTGGCGGAGGCGACGGGCGCGGTGATGCCGCAACCGCCGAGTGCGTGGCTGGCCCATCCAGATTTGATCAACTTGCTGGAATTGTCCGGCTGGGAAGTGGTGCGGATGGAGCGTTTGCAACTTCTGCCGATCAACGTGCCGCTGCTCGCGGGGCTCTGTAATCGGTTTCTCGTGCGCTTCCCGCTGTTGCGGCATTTCGGGGTCACGGTGGCCATCACGGCGCGTCCGCGGATGGCACCCACGCTCGCGGGACCGGTGTCGTGTTCGGTGGTGGTGCCGGCGCGCAACGAAGCGGGAAACATCCGCGCTGCGCTTGAACGCATTCCTGTCCTCGGGCAACGCACGGAAGTGATATTTGTCGAAGGTCACAGTCGCGACGACACGTGGGATACGATTCAACGCGAGCTGGCGGCCTACACGGGCCCGCATCTTGTGCGCGCGCTGCGGCAGCCGGGCAAAGGCAAGTGGGACGCAGTGCACGCGGGTTTCGCGTTGGCACAAGGCGACGTGTTGGTGATTCAAGACGCTGACTTGACTGCGCCACCGGAGGATTTACCAAAGTTTTTTGCGGCGATAGTCGGGGGTGACGTGGAGTTCGCGAATGGCAGTCGGCTGGTCTATCCGATGGAGGATCGCGCGATGCGTTTTCTGAATTTGCTCGGCAATAAATTCTTCGCGACGGCGCTGTCGTTCGTGCTGGGCCAGAACATCAAGGACAGCCTGTGCGGCACCAAGATGTTGCTGCGTTCCGATTATGCGCGGGTGTTGCGGCGCATCGAGCCGTTCGGTGAATTCGATCCGTTTGGTGATTTCAATCTACTCTATGGATCCGCGTTGCTGAATTTGCGCATTCGCGACGTGCCGGTGCGTTACCGTGACCGCACTTACGGCGAGACGAACATCTCGCGGTTTCGCCACGGTTGGTTGCTGGCCAAAATGACGTGGTTTGGCGTGCGGCACCTGCGGTGTTACCCGCGAGAAAAACCCGGCCGAGCGCTATGAGACAATGAACGAGAATGGCCGGCAAAATTGGCGATGGACCACCCTCAGTGGCGCGGTGGTGTTGCTCGTGCTGTTCGCACTCGTCGCGCACGGCGAGCTTTGGGAGGTCTTCGGGGTTTTTCATATGCGCATCTATTTCGCCGACCTGATGGCGATTCTTGCCGCGGGCCAAGCGCACGTGGCGGGGCTTGATGTCTACGAGTCTAATCCCTTCGATCCGTTGGGCCGTCCGCACGTGTATGGGCCGCTGTGGTTGTTGAGTGGGCATCTCGGTTTGACGGTCAGTGACGCGTGGTGGATGGGCCTACTGTTGGCGCTGCTTTTCCTCGTCATGGCGTTGCGGGTGCTGGCGCCGCGTTCCTTTGGAGCGTCGTTGGTTGTGGTGTTGGTTTTGCTGTCTCCGCCGTTGCTACTTGGGTTGGAACGCGGCAATAATGATCTGGTTATCTTTTTGCTTTTGGCTGGGGCTGGCAGCGCGGGGGCGAGTGCGATTCGTTGGCGGCAGGCGGAAGAATTGGCGTTGCTCGTGCTCGCGGCGGTGTTGAAATTTTATCCACTGGTTGCGTTGATGAGTTTGTGGTCTCGGGCCGGAGAGTTGAGGCGCATTTTTGGGAAAGCAGGTTTGGCGGTATTGATTTTCGGCGGATTGTGGTGGCTGCAACGCGAGGGATTTTCGCGCGGGCTCGCCATTTCGCCGCGACCGGAAACCGTGTTTTCCTATGGTTTTTCTTTGCTCTTTGGGACGTGGAAACTGTTGGTGATGCATTGGGAATTGCTGTCTGCGGGCATGGTGTGCGGCGGCGTGCTGGTCGTCACGTTACTCTGGCGGAGTTGGGTTGTGCTGTGGCATTCACTGCCGCTTTGGGGCGTAACCACGTCATGGGCGGTCGCGGGCGGCGCGAGCTGGCTGTTCTGTTATCTGGTTAACACCAATTACCAATACCGGGCGGTGCTTTTGTTGTTGGTGTTGCCGTGGTGGCTTGCGCTTGGCTCAGAGACGGTGGAGCACGCCGTAGCGAGACTGGGGCGACGCTTGTGCGCGCTGCTGGTGGCGGCGCTCTGGATCGCGGCGCCGAAATATTGGTGGGCGGAATTTTTTCAGGAAACGGAATTCACTGCGACACCGGGCACGCCGTGGGTTGTTTTCATTTTTGGGATTGAGCAAATGCTCTGGCTGGCACTTAGCGCGGCGATTGCGGTTGGACTGACGGGGTGGGCGTGGCGACGTTGGCGGCACGTATGAGCGTGAAAGAGCTTATCTTACAGATGCTGGGAGTGCTGCCGCTGCTCGTGCTCGCGGCTGGCTGGCGGCACTATCTCGCCCGCGGGCAAGCGGGACCGGACGCATTGGTAAACGCGGTGGTGGCGCTCGGGGCGGGAATCTGGCTGCTCGCGAATGCACTTTCGTTTTTCGGCGCGTTGCAGCCCGGACCGCTGCGATTGCTCTGGGGCGGGGCCGGAGTATTGGCACTGGTGGCGTTGTGGCGGGGCCGCGACGCCGCGCTGCGTTGGCCGCGACCCTCTGGTCGCTGGCCATGGCTCCTCGCGGTGGCGATTGCGATTTTGCTGGGGATCACGTTGGTGCGCGCGGTGGTCGCGCCGCCGAACACGGTGGATGTCATGAATTATCATTTGCCGCGCCAAGTGATGTGGCTGCAACAGGGCGGACTGGATCCCTACGAAACGGTGAATGATCGTGAGAACATGATGCCGCCACTCGCGGAAATCATCGGGCTCCAATTTCTCGCGCTCACGGGCGATGATCGTTGGGCAAACCTCGTGCAATGGTCCGCCTATGCTGGCCTTGCGCTACTGCTCGGTCTGATCGTGCGCCGACTCGGTGGTTCCCGCACGGCCGCGGGAGCAGCGGCATTACTCGGACTGCTTTTGCCGATGGCTTATCATGAATCGACGAGTGCGAAGAATGACCTGCAAGCGACCGTTTGGCTACTCGTGCTGGCGGTGCGTTTGCTTGCGTGGCGCGAACGTAAATTTGCTTTAACCGCTAATGATGCGCTCGGCATCGGCGTCGTCGCGGCGTTGGCGTGCCTCACCAAATCAACCGCGTTGTTCTACGCGCCGCTGCTGGGGCTGTGCGCGTTGTGGCCGACGACAGGCGGGTGGCGGGAGTTGGGGCAACGGCACTGCGCGCGCGCCATCTTGCTCGCACTGCTGACGTGGGCGGTGTTGGTCGCGCCGTTTCATTTGCGCAATCAAGCGTGGTATGGCCATCCGCTTGGACAACATCGGGCGGAGGACGGTGGCGCACAGGCGAACGAAACCATTTCCGCACCTCTTTTGCTGTCGAATCTCGCGCGACACGCGACAGTGCATGCGCTCGGCCCGTGGGATGAGTGGAATCGCCAATGGCTACGAGGCGTTCATGCTCTGCATCGGATGCTGGGCGTGGACGTGAACGACCCGCGCACGACATTGTGGATTTTGCAATTCCGTCCGCACTATGCGCCCGCCGCAGAAATGGTAGCGGGTGCGCCCGCGCATTTTTATCTAGGTTTGCCACTGTTGCTCGCGCTGGCGGGCGGAGTGGGCTGGGGCGGTGCGGCGCGCCGTGCCCGTTGGCTCGCGGTCTTCGTGCTCACCGGAGCCCTTGTGTTTTGCGCGGTGGTAAAATGGC
The DNA here is from genome assembly GCA_030681265.1 of Candidatus Didemnitutus sp. GTDB lineage: Bacteria > Verrucomicrobiota > Verrucomicrobiia > Opitutales > Opitutaceae > Didemnitutus. The sequence goes on from JAUXXD010000090.1 coordinate 12,505, forward strand.
AGCCATGGGCGGCGCGACTGCAATTACCGCTCTTTGCGCTGGGGATTGTCGCGGCCGTTGTGGCCGTGGAGGCGTGGCGTCCACGCATCCGCGGTGCGGTCGGATGGTTCGCCCTGATCGGCGCGGCCGCGGCGTGGTGGCCGGGAGCTGACACGGACATCCGCCCGTTGTGGACTGCGCCGACGTTGGGGTCGCAGTCGCGCGCGGATAATTTTTATCGGACGCAACCACTCCTGGCGGAACGCACCGACCGCATCGTGCACCGTGTGCAGACGAGCGGCGTGCGCGACGTGCTGGTGCACAACCTCCACGACATCACGTATCCGGTGTTGCGCGCGTTGCGTCACGCGGTGCCGGACATTCATTTTCATGGTGCGCCAGCGGGGCGGAGCCCCACGCGACCGCCGGAGGCGCTGTTGCTATTTGCTGCGGGAGCACCGCACGCCCTGACCTTAGATTTTGCAGGGCGTGCAGATTGGCGGATCGTGTCGGCGGGCGTGGACGTCGTGTGCTACCTGCCACTGGCGCGTGTGCGTGAATTGGGTTGGGCGAACGAGGTTCCTCCGTTTGTCGGCTGGATCCGCCAGGTGGGTTTGCCATGGAGCATTCCTTTGCCGAGTGGGGTGGCGGAAAATCTTGCCTGCGAATTTCCCGACGAGAAGGCGCTCCTCGCGTATGTTGCGACCGGGCGTCCGCTCGCTTTGCGCGGGCGTCTGGAACGCGCGGATTCCTCTTTATATGACGCAGTGGCAATCGTGGTAACAATCGCTGGGGTTGAACAAGGGAAAATTATTCTCGCCCCGACCGAACGGGCAATCGACTTCGATTTAGTCGTGCCCGGGACGATGGGGCCGCACGTGTTGGAGTTGGTGGGCGGACGGGCAACCGCTGGGCGCGTGCGCTTTACGCGTTTGCAGATCGTTGATTAACCGTCGATGACGTCCATGCGTTCACGGGGCTGAGCGATCGGGGAGTGGACCGAATAACGCCAACGCGAGTTCCTCATCCGAGAGCCGGTAGATAAAAACGGAATTGGCGACGATTGCGTCGGGTCGACGCAACTCGAGGAAATGACAGAGCCGACCGAAACGCAGTTGGTCAAAGCGTCCGAGTTCGTGGCTGAGGCCGAATGGGTCGAGTGCGTTTCCGTCAGCATCGTGCAGGGGTGACTCGGGCGCGCTGACGCACTGTTCCCGCCACGCACGCAGGCGTTGATATTCGCGTTCGTAGCTGTCCGACCACGGTCCGCGCACCTGCGTGTAAACGCGATGCAGCATGGTGGCGGACACACAGTAAACGCCGCCGCGGAGAACCGGAGCCGCAGGGCGCTTGGATGAGTGATCGAAATAGATGTCGCCGAGGCGCACCGCATCGATGCCGCGTCGCACGGGATCATCGGAGCCAAAGTAGGAAAGATAGACGCGTTCGTTCGGCGCATGGAAATCCAACCAGATTTTCAGATCAGGCAGGCCTTGTCCCCAATCCAACGAGCTATCGACGAAGTAGCGATGTCCGCCTATCGGACCGCCCGCGAGTTGGTTGAAATAGGTAAGGTAGTGCGGGCGCACACGCCACGATTCCAGGGCGTGCCAGCCGAGCAATCCCGCCAGCGCGATCAGCCACCAACGTCGCTGCGTGACCGCCAGCACGCTGCCGATGAGCAGATAGAAAATCGGATAGAGCGGCAACAGGTGCCGATGCCCAATGTTCAAACTGCTGCGCAACGCGAACAGCCAATAGACCACCGCGAACACCAACAAGGGTGCGAGGCGGTAAAGCAGTCGCGCGCGTCGAGGCGACCGGAACAACGCGACCGCCGCCACGCCCAGCAGGAAGAGCGCCGGCAACGTGGTTTTAAGCGCGAGCGCCGCGGGGAAAAATTCCCGCCAGCCGCGCTCCCGAAATTCGCCGGCGAAATACGCGAGTCGGTTGCGCGAGAAGCGATCGGTAAACGCGAGACCGTAAAGATAAGCTTCGGGCAACATGTGGTGCGCGCGCGACCATTGCACGAACTGCTGCACCACCCCGGCGCGGATCTCCGTGCCGTCGGCGGGGGAGGAGCCGTCGGCCATCACCGAACCGACACTCCGCGGTTGTTCGATCAACACCTCCGACCACGGCAATGCAAACGTGGCTTCGCCACCGTCGCCGGCAGCGGAATAGCGCAGACCGTAACCCAGCCAGATTCCACTCCACGTCAGCGCTCCCACCGTCAACACAACCGCACTTAAGGCCAACGCGCGGCGCGCCCCACGCAGGCGCGCGCGCCAGTTTCCCACCTGAATGACCAATGGCGCGGGATAGCAAATACGCGCCAACACCAGCAGCACGACGACCGGTGCGAGGATGAGGGAGGAGAATTTCGCCAGCGCGAGCAACGTCGTCGCCAGTCCCGCAGCGAGCAACCGCCCGCCCGTAACGCGATGCAGCAACCGCCACCACGTCGCCAGCGCGACGAGAAAACCAAGGCTCGCCGCGATATCTGAAGTCGCCAATCCGCTGTGCGCGAGGAGGTGGGGGCAAAACGCCGCCAACGCGAGCGTGACTAAGCCGCCGCGCGTTCCCCACAGCGCACTCGACCAACGCCACAACAACCACAGCAGCAAGACGCCGAGCAGCACGATCATCCCCCGCGCTTCTGCGAGCAGCGATGCGAGATTGAGCGTGGGCGAAAACAGATACGCCCGCCCCACGCCCCACACATCGGCGCGTTGCCCGGCGTCGCTGGTCAAACCGGGAAAGGGAATCTCGCGCCACTGCGCCGGCAAGGCCGCGAGTCGTTGCGGCAACGAACCGTTCTCTGGATGCAAACGGTAGTCGCCCGCACGGTTGTAAGTGCGGCCCGCCGTGAGATGAGCCAACTCATCAAACGTCAATCCGACGCGCGAGGACACCGTGGCGGCCATGAGCCCGAACGCGGCGAGCAGCAAAGCGGCGACGGTGCGAAACTGGCGGGACGAGATCAACGAGGTCGGAGCTTGGAGCGGAGCCGGGATTCGTCAACCTAGCCGACAATGGACTCCTCGGAATACGCCAATCTCGCGCGGGTTGAAGGCGCGCATTGGTATTATGCCGGCAAGCGCGAGATCGTGCGCCGGTGGTTGTTGCGCGAGCGCCCGCCGCTGGCCGCCGACACGTTGCTGGATTGTGGAGCAGGCACCGGACGTTTTGCGAAAGAGATGGAAGCGCATTGCCAGGTGCTCGTGCTCGATGATCACGAAGAGGCGTTACGTTTATTGCGGACGCAGTTTCGCGCCGACCAAGTGCTCAGTCTCGCCGGGGATCGGGTGCCGTTGCCGGATGCGTCGCTGCATTACGTGACGGCGTTGGATGTGCTCGAGCACGTGCCGGATGATGGCGCCGTCGTGCGCGGTTTTCATCGGTTGTTGCAACCGGGCGGACTGGCGGTGGTGACGGTGCCCGCAGGTATGGCACTCTGGAGCGATTGGGATGTGAGCTTGCACCACTACCGCCGCTATTCGCGTCCGCAATTGCGCGCCTTGTTTTCGGCGAGCGAATGGGACATCGTCTATGCCAACTACACCAACGTCGCCGTCTATCCGGCGGTGTGGCTCTTGCGGCGTTGGCGACGCTGGTTGCCGGCGAAGCAAGGTGCGGCGCGGGCGGAAGATCGCGTGCCGTCGCCGTGGCTCAATCGCGTGTTGCGCTGGTCGTTTGTCGCGCCGGCGTTCTGGCCGCTGCCGTTTCCGTTTGGCGTGAGTCTGTTGCTCGTGGCACGGCGGCGCCCTTAAGGGGCAAAGCGCAATGTCTCGATGACGTGACCGTCGCGCTCGCGCAAGACGACGCGCAGCTCGGTCAGCATCGGCAACGGCGTAGCGGGCAAGGGCAGCGTGAGGCGCAGGCGGGTGAGACCCGTCGTGCGGGCGGTGGCTACGGTGCCATCATCCGCGAGCGGGGTGATGGACCACACCAACGGTGCCGCGAGAGGAATCTGCATCAGCGGTGTGAACGGGGCGTGCAACAACTGCAATTCGACCATGCCCACCGCTTCGCTGGCGTTCGTGATCAGATCAAGTTGCGGGGGCAACTCAGGCGGAAAATCCAACCGTGCGATGCCGAGCGGTGCGATGTGCCGTCCATGATGAACGAGAAATTCATACGAACCCACGCGGAAAGCCGGCACGAAGGCGTCCTGCACGTAGTCATGCAGGGGGCCGCCCAACGTCACGCCATTTTCGCCGAGAAAACGCGCCAAATAGGTCTGACGAATAATCACGGCCCGCGGATCGTCGGCAAGGCGAGCGATGATGTCCTGTTGTTGCGCGTCATTGAGCAACGAAAACCAATGCGTGGCATTCGCCCGGGTCGGCGTCGGTCGCGCGGTCCACAGATTGAAACTATACATGCCCGGATAACTGAAGAGCGTATCGGCGTGCGCCTCGATGTTGCGCGCGAGGATGCGCAACGTGAGTCCGTAGTCGCCCGCGAGCCGCAGGCGGCGTGCGCCGTCGAGGTTGAGCGGCTCCAACTGCGTGTAGCGGGCATGACCGAGCACGATGAACCGCTCGAGCAGCAGTGCGCACGCGACGAGCGCAACGACCGCGCCGCCGCGGCGGAATAGTCGAGCGGTTCCGGTGCAACGTGCGGCCAGGAACACCAGAGCCTCATAGCCGCTGATAATGGCGAGCGGATACCACAGAAATCCGCCCCACGCCGCTTGTGAGCCGGCGACCGGATAGACCTGCAATATTTGCCAGACGAACACCCACGCGACCCACAGCTGGGCACGCCGCCGCGGAGTTGGGGCGGCGTGTTGCAAGGGCAGGAGCAGCACCCAGGTGAGCGCGAGGCCATACTCCAGCGTGAACCACGCGAGACTGAAATCGGCGGATTGCTGCGCCGTATACAACAGCCACCCGCATGCGAGCAGTCGCGACATTGCGAGTGCCCCACTCCACTTTTCGCTGAGTGGCCCGCGGTGGTGCAGCAACGTCGCGAGCAATCCCGTGATCGCCAACCACGGAGTGACGACCGGCCAGTGCAGCGCGTGCACATAAACCAGCGGATGCCGCAGTGGTTCTAACACCATCCCTTGCCAAAGTGCGGCGAGCGGAGTGCCGCGCGTCCACACCACGGCCACAACCCACACGGCGAGCAGTCCGGCAGCGAGTGCCGCCATCGGCCAAGCGCGCACCGTGACGCTATGGTCGCGTTCGCGGAGAATTAATACCAACACGGCGAACGCGCTACCCGCAAAAACCACGCCGAGTAACACGACCCACGTTTGCGACGACAACGCATGCAACAGCAGCAGCGGACTCAGTGCGCAGCCGAGAATCACGCACCACATTGCCACGCGTTGCCAGCGTCCGAGCGCCGTGTGCAGCGCGAGCCACGAACCGGCGCTGATCAGAAAAAACAAACCGACGTTGATTTTGCTGAGCAACATGGCCGTGCCCACCAAGGTGGTGCCGATCGCAAACGTGCGACCGGCGGCACCTTCGATGGCGCGCGCTCCACCATAGGCGCCGACCGCGGCGAGAAAGGCGAGCAGCCCGCCCGGATGACCAGGCTCATTCACCATTGGCAGCAACCCAGCAAACGTCAGCAGGCTCGCGACGGCGGTCGCGACGATGCTCCGCGTTTGTTGCCACACCAACGCCGCCGCCAGCGCACTGCAGCCACACCAATAGAATAACGTGACAAAGCGTGCGCTCTCGTTGTCCACCGGGCAACCCGTGAGCACGTGTAGCGCATGATAAAACACGAAGGGAAACGGACCGTATTGGCTGTAAACCTGTGTGTAGAGCTGACCGTGGGCGAAGTAGGTGCGCAGCGACCAGAGCACGTAGCCCTCGTCGTCATAGGCCATGAAGTGTGTGAAGAGTTGCCAGTAGCCTACGAGGCCCAGACCGGCGAGGCCGACGAGCACGAGCGCCACACTGAGCCAGCGTCTATTCAAGGCCGGACTTGCGCTTCACGATGTAGCCGGGCCGACGTTTCACTTCATCGTAGATGCGCCCGAGGTATTCGCCGAGCACACCGATGCCGATCAATTGCACGCCACCGAGAAACAGCACCAGCGTCACCAGCGTCGTGAAACCCGTCTGTGCCACTTCGATTCCAAAAAGACGGCGCGTGATAAAAAAGAGGCCGAGAGCAAACCCGATGCCCGCCACACACAGGCCCATCATGGTGACGACGCGTAGCGGCAGATGGGAAAAACTAAACAGCCCGTCCAGCGCGTAGCGCACGAGACGGCGCATCGTTTGCGTGGGCTGACCGGCGGCGCGCTCCTTGCGGTCGTAAAACACTTCGCTGCGCTTGAAGCCGACCCACGTGCGCAGGCCCGGAAAAAAACGGTGTGACTCGGGCAACTGATTGAACGCAGCCACGGCCGGCCTCGATAGCAGTCCGAAGGTGCCCGTGTTGCGCTCGATTGGAAAATCAACGAGTTGTCCGAAGACACGGTGAAACAGATCGAACCCGATCCGGCGCCAACCCCGTTCTTCCCGTGAGCGACGCACCGCGAGCACAACTTCCGCACCGGCCTGCCACGCGGCGGCGAGTTCGGGCAGGCACTCCGGCGGATCCTGCAAATCGGCGTCCATCGTCACCACGGCATCAGCGTCGCCCGCGTGCGCGAGCCCGGCACGTAGCGCGGCTTGGTGGCCGAAATTGCGACTCAACTCAATCAGGCCGAAACGCGGCTCGTGCGATAGCTGTTCGCGCAACCGTTCCGCTGAGCGATCCGCGCTGCCGTCGTCCACGAAGAGTGCGCGCCATGCGTAGCCGGACGCCGCATCGAACACCGCGGTGAGCCGCGCGAGCAATTCCGGCAGCACCGCTTCCTCATTGAAGATCGGAATCACCACGGTGATGGCGGGGCGGGATTGGCTCATGGCAAGCGGTGGAAGGGGCGATGGGGCGGCGGCGAACAGGCTCGGGCAAGCGCGCGGCGTTTCAGCGGAAGACGTTGTATTTCACGATCGCGTAGAGCGCCCGAAAGCCGTCGCGCCAGCCGATTTTTTTACCCTCGGCGTAGGTGCGGCCGTAATAGCTGATGCCAACTTCGTAGATGCGGCAGCCGGGAATCGCCGCGACCTTGGCCGTGATCTCGGGTTCGAAGCCGAAACGGTTTTCCTCGATGGTGATTTTTTTCAACACGTCGCGATGGAACATTTTGTAGCAGGTTTCCATGTCCGTGAGATTGATGTTGGTCAGCATATTCGAGAGCAACGTGAGCCCGCGGTTGCCGACCATGTGCCAAAAATAAACCACGCGGTGCGCGCTGGCACCCATGAAACGAGAACCGAAAACGACATCCGCCTTACCCTCGATGATCGGCTGCAGGAGGCGCGGATATTCCTTCGGGTCGTATTCGAGATCGGCGTCTTGCACGATGACGACGTCACCGGTCGCCACGGCAAATCCGGTGCGCAACGCCGCGCCTTTGCCACAGTTGATGGGATGGTAGAACACTTTGTCCACCAACGGGGCGAGTTCGTTTTGGAGAATCTCGCGTGTGCCGTCGGTCGAGCAGTCGTCAACGATGATAATTTCCTTGTCAGCGATCGGGGCGGCGCGGACCGCTTCGATCAACGAGCGGATGGTGTGCCGTTCGTTGAAGCAGGGGATGACGATGGAAAGCTTCATGCGCGAGTAAGGCACACCCTATGCGACGGACGCGGCTAGGGAAGCGCAAAGACGGTGGCGGCTCCGTCCTTGACGCGGAGGAAGCCGGCCGCGCATCGTCGAGTCATGGTCGCGCCAACGCCCCGAAAACCCCGACTGTCCCTCGTGAAAGCCGGGCTGGGCTTGCTCGGTTTGCTGTTGGTCGCCGGCGTCGTGGTCCGCGGTTGGGATTGGCGCGGCATGATCGACAGCGGATTGGAACACCTGCGCGCGGCGGGGCCGGTGACATTTTTCGGCGCGATGGCAATCTTGCCCGCGGCGGGCTTTCCGATGGCCGCGTTTCTGTTCGTGGCGGTGCCACTGTTCGGTCCGGTTTTCGGCACCACGACGACGGTGTTGCTCGCGCTAGGCGCGGCGACGGTGAATTTCTGTCTGGCCTACGCGATGGCGCGGCGCGGACTGCGACCGTTGCTCAAAGCGTTATTGGAGCGACTCGGTTACCGCGTGCCGCTGGTGGAGGACGGCGATGCGACGGATCTCGTGATCCTGCTGCGGGTGACGCCGGGCGTGCCGTATGTGGTGCAAAATTATCTGGCTGGTCTGGCCGAGGTGCCGTTTGGGCGCTACGTGCTCGTCTCGGTGGTGATCGGCTGGCCGTTGATCGCGGTGTATCTGCTTTTCGGCGACGCGATTTTGCACGGCAAGGGACAACTTGCGTGGCTTGCCGGCAGTGGACTGGCGGCGCTGCTCACGCTGGCGCATTTGGTGCGGCGGCATTACGAGAAAAGAAGACTGAAGCCGTGAGCCCGCAGGATAAACTTACCACTGACGAAGCCGGCCGCATCCAAACGGTCACGGAGTTCACGCGTCGTGTGCGGGAGTTGCTCAAGGGTGGTCTGCCTGCCGGGTGGGTGCAGGGCGAGATTTCCAATCTGCGGGCGCAGGCGAGCGGACATTATTATTTCATGCTCAAGGATGCGGGTGCGCAGTTGAGTTGCGTGATGTTTCGCGGCGATGCGGCGCGGCAGAGCGTCGTGTGCAAGGACGGCATGCAGGTGCTCGTCTATGGCGAGGTCGATGTTTACGAAGCGCGCGGCCAATACCAATTGCTTGTGCGTGCTGTCGTCGATCACGGGCTCGGGCGCTTGCAGCAGGAATTCGAGGCGCTGAAGCGGCGGCTCGATGCGGAAGGTTTATTTGCCGTCGAACGCAAACAACCGCTGCCAGTCGCGCCGCGCTGCGTCGGTTTCATCACGTCGCCTACCGGCGCGGCCGTGCAGGATTTTTTCCGGATTTTGCGCCGCCGCGAATGGCCGGGGCGCATCGTGGTGTTGCCCGCGAAAGTGCAGGGCGTCGGCGCGGCGGCGGACATGATCGCGATGCTGCGCACGGCAGGGGAACTGGGGATGTTCGACCTGTTGGTCATCGGACGCGGTGGTGGCAGCGTGGAGGATTTATGGGCGTTCAACGAAGAGCCGCTGGTCCGCGCCGTGGCGGAGTGTCGCGTGCCGATTATTTCGGCGGTGGGGCATGAGATTGATTTCACGCTCTGCGATTTCGTGGCTGATGTGCGCGCCGAAACGCCGAGTGCGGCGGCGGAATTAATTTCCAGCGCGCATGTGGCGTGCACCGACCGCGTGGAGCGGGCCCGGCGGGTGTTGACGGAGCGACTCGCGCAAGACGTGGCCCGGGCGGGCGAGCGGCTCGATCACGCGCGGAGTCGCTTGCGTTTGCTGTCGCCGGTCACCGTGCTGGAGCAATATCAGTTGCGTCTCGATGATTTGGGCAATCGCCTCGTCGCGTTGTTGCGCAACGGCACGCAGCAGCGCCGCGAGCAGTTGGCCGAAGCACGGTCGCGTTTGCAGGCGGCCTCGCCGGAGTTTCGGGTGCAACGCGAATCGCATCGCTTGCTCGCGTTGTGGAAGCGATTGGAATCGGTCAGTCCGCAATCCGTGCTCAATCGCGGTTTCGCCATCGTGCGCGATGCCGCTGGCCAGCCGATCGCGCGGGCGGCAAAAGTCGGTGCGGGGCAGGTCGTCACAACGGAGTTTGCCGACGGATCGGTGCGCAGTCGGGTGGAATAATTCGCACGGCGAGCACTCTTACGGTTAGTCAGATCGACTCCGAGAATCCGTTACTGGTTGGAATCGCTCCGACTTCCCTGTTTGCACAACCATTTACTCCGACTAGACTTTCCGCAGATGAAAAAGTGGCCGTTTCTTCTTTTATTCGTCATCGCCGCACTCACGGCGGTCTTCCTCCACGCCCAGAACAGATCTGTCATGACAAATTCTTCCTCCGCCGGGACGCCGGCTTCCGATGCTGCGTATTGTCCGCCCGACGATGCCAAGTCCGCCTGTGGTCTGCCGTCGAAGGTCGTCATCGACATGAGCAAGGCGAAGGTGCAACGAACCGAGGAAGAGTGGCGCGCGCGACTGACACCTGAGCAATACCGCGTCGCGCGCACGCAGGGCACCGAGCCGCCGTTTCGCAACGAGTTTTGGGATCACCACGAGGACGGCGTCTATTTTTGCGTCGGCTGCGAGACGCCGCTTTTTGATTCGCGGCACAAGTTCGAGTCCGGCACTGGTTGGCCGAGTTACTGGCAGCCGTTGGAGAAAGTTTTTATCGGCGAAGAGCGCGATGTGAGCTGGGGCATGGTGCGCGTCGAAGTGCACTGCAAGGTCTGCGGTAGTCACCTCGGCCATTTGTTCGACGATGGCCCGCGCCCGACTGGTGAACGCTACTGCATCAACAGTGCGTCGCTGAGCTTCATGCCACGTGCGCGCTACGATGCGTGGGCGGCAAAAAACAGTCCCGCGAAGAAGTAGTCGGCGATGGAGTAAGAATCTCACCGTGGCCGGGTAGATGGTGTGGTCGGGTATTTTAGGTAGGGGCGGACCTTGTGTCCGCCCGCGAGCGTGCTGAGGTCAGCGCGGGCGTGGACAAGCCACGCCCCTACGACGAACTTTTCACGGGCGTGGACGAGCCACGCCCCTACGAAAGTCCGATCATCACGCCGCGTCGTCGCGCCCGGTCGTTTTCTTCGCGCTTACTGATACAGCCAGTGTTTCTTGCTGCTCTCTTGATAAATCGCAGCGCGTTCGCGCCAGTTTTTGATGAACAACGCCGGATCGACGCGGCCGCCTTGGGTCTTGAGTGCGGTATACCAAGCAGTCGAACCGACGTGGATGTTGAACGTCCGTTCCTCAACCGTCGTGAGGGTGGCGAAGGGATTCAGCGGTGACCAGAGCGCCGCCTGCTTGTGCATGTAGAGTGATAATTCGGTCGGGCGCCATGCCTCCCAATCGACGATTTCCACATAGACGCCGGTGCGCGGCTTGTTGTCGGGACCGAGCGCCTGCATCTTCACGAATTTGATGCCGGGGATTTTGTAGGCTTCGAGGGCCTTGATAATTTCGTCGGGCGTCTTGCGCGGAAAACTGATGCCGCGAAACGGAAACTCGCGTCCAATCCCGGAGGACCACGGCGTATTCTGGCAACCGAGTCCGACCATCGCGTAACCGACCGCAGCTTCGTAGGTCGGCACCATGGGCGAGGTCCTCACCCAGCGCAGACCGGTGTCAGGCCAACGCATCGCGCGCGTCCAACCGCGCATCGGAACCACCGTGAGTTTGCCGCGCTCGCGCACCTTGTCGGACACATCGATGATTTTGGGAATCGTCATGACGCGCGGCGCTTCCTTGGCCATGCGCGCGAGTTCACCGATCGTCAGCCCGTGCACGTA
>JAUXXD010000091.1 GCA_030681265.1 Candidatus Didemnitutus sp.
CCAACCTGAACTCAAAGTCGCGATGACGCCCGTGCCGCGGGCGATCATCGCCGGCGCAAAATGGCGAATGAGCATCGCCACGCCCTTGATGTTGACGTCAATCAGTCGCTCAAACTCCGCCGCGGGCACTTCCCAGAGCGGCGCGGGACGGTTCATCACCGCAGCATTGCAAATCAACAAATCCGGCGCGCCGTGGCGCACCGATAATTTCTCCACCCACAACGCGACCTTGTTCGCATCGGTCACATCAACGACGGCGAAATCGTGCGGAGCCGCGTGAGTGAAACGCAGATTCATGATCTCCGCACTCCGGCCGCAACCCGCGACCGTGTGGCCGTGCGCGATATACCAATCAGCCAAGGCCCGTCCCAATCCCTTGGTCACTCCGGTGATGACGATAAACATGCCGCCACCGTAGCGCGCTGGGGCGCGATGGCCAGCAATGCCTAGCGCGACTGCAGACGAATCTTGTTCAACCCGTTCTTGCGGCACGTATCCATCGCCTCGGTGATGAAGCGCAGCGGCGTGTTCTCGTCGGAGCGAATCAACACCGTAATGTCCTTGGTGATGCCGCCGACTTCGTTGAGCAGTCGCGCGAGCTCATCGTTCGTTACCCGTGCACTGCGCGTGCCGGATTGGAAAGTGAATTCGCCTTCTTTGGTAATCGTGATCGTGACCGAGTCCTTCAACTCGCTCTTCCCCGCCGTCTCCACCTTCGGCAACGTCAGATTCATCGTCATGGCCGTGCGAAACTGCATCGTCACGAAAGCGAAGAATATCAACATCACGAGCACGTCGATCAACGGCACGAGATTCAACTCGGGCCGCTTGCGGCGTTTGGAGTAAAGGCTACTCATAGCTTCGTTGAATGCGGGGAAGAAACAGAGCTGCCTTCGCGGTTCTGGCGACCCAACACGCGTTCGAGCAACACGTCCATTTGCGCGGCGTAATTCTCAATCTTGCGCTGCAAATAACCCGCACCGACGAGCGACGGAATGGCAATCGAAAGTCCAATCACCGTCGCCGAGAGTGCCAAAGCGACACCTTGCGTGAACGCGACGGGATCGGGCAAACCGGTATCGGGAGAAATGGCAGCGAAGACGCGGAGTAGCGCCATCACGGTGCCCGTCAAGCCGATCAGCGGCGCGGCCGCGTAAATCACATCGAGGTAAGGAATGCCGCGCTCCATGCGGTTCAGTTCCAATCGGGCAAAGGCTTTGACCGCTTCCGGGTCGTTGCGATGTTCGTTGGCGTAATCCAGCACGCGTGCGAGCACGGAGTGGCGACCGCCAGTGAACGTCCGTCCCTGCACAACTGCGTCTACAAGATCCTCCGGCAGGATAACGGCACGGCGCAGCGCATAGAAACGCTCGCAGATAATGAAGACCGCCAGAATCGAGCAGAGGCCGAGCGGGTAGATGAGGAGGCCTGCGCCTTTTAATACGTCAAACATGTGGGAAGGGTCGTGGTAATCGGGCTGTAGGACTCCCACAAGCCGGAAAAGGTTCAGATTTCGTCCAAAGAATTTCGCGAGCCTGCTTCCTCAGCGAAATTACTGCTCCGTTGCTCGTCGGTTTTCGCCTATTTCGCCCCGCGCAATCGCTGCGCCAGCGCGGCCATTTCCCGGTCCAATTGCTGCCCTTTCTCCACCCGGAGCGTCCGCCGCGCCCGCTCCAACGCCTCCCGCGCCGCCGGCACTTGTCCCCGCCGCCGCAAATGCTCGACGACCGGCACCACCACTTGGTCATAAAATTCGATCCCCGCGTTCCGTCCATGCACGTCCAACAACCGTCGGTAGACGCGAATCGTGCCCTCAACCTCGTCGGTTTGCAGGCTGCGCAACATCATCTCGCGCACCTGCTGGATGCTCAAATCTCCGCGCCCTTCTTGGAATTTGCGCACGAGCCGCAAGTCTTCCGCGCCAGCCTGATCAACTTCGCCACGCTGCCGCAGGCTCGCCGTCAATTGCTGGCCAAATTCCCGCTCCAAATCCGGATAGCGCTGCAACGCCCGCATCGCTTCCCGCAACGTGTTCTCCTGCTCCCGCACCGGCAATTTTGCCGCCGTCTGCACGGCGACAAGCACCTGCCAACCGCGCACGTTGCGCGGCTCACGATTGACCGACTCTCGCGCCGCCCGCAGCGCATTCTCCAACCGACCGTCGCGCCAATAGAGTTCGGCGTAATCGGCATGAATCGCCGATAACCGATAAAGCGGCGCCGCGCGAAAGCGCTCCGAGAGAAACAGCAACTCGTGATCAGTAAATTCGCGCCACGTCTGCGGATCGCGCGCCTGCCCTGCGACAAATTTCTGCTCCGCATAACGCCCGGCATCCAACACCCAGCCGTTCGGAGAGAGAAAACCAAACCACGCGTGCCGTCCGTCGAGTCCGGCACCACGAAACAAAAGTGTCGGCACGCCACGGGCCTTGCCCACCTGCGCGGCAAAGTAGGCTTGATCGACGCAGATACCGCCCTCGCGCAAAATCGTCTCCAGCGAGTAACTGCGCAGCGGCCAATCGAAGCGACTCTGCGTGAGCCGATCATTCCGATACCGCACCATTGTGTAAGCCGTAGCGAGTTGCGCGAGCGGCGGCGTCACATTGCGTTGTGCCCACTGCAATTCGGTGAAAGGCGTGCTCGTATCGACGACAAACTTCAATTCCGCCGCCGTCAGCCGCCGCAACCGATGCGCCGCCACGCCTGCTCGATCCATTTGCGTCCAATGCCGAAACGCGTCCACCGGCAACGGCAAACGCCGAGGCAACAGCAACGGACTTACCTGCCCATGCGGCCAATCCGGCGGAGGCGGCACGTCGTAGACAACCGCAATGGCAAGCGCCAGTGACGCATACTCCGCGAACAGCGCGGGATTGTCCGCGTAAACCTGCTGCAAGATGCCCAACACCGCCACGGGTTGATCCTGCGGCGAAAGCGTGGCGAAAAATTCCTGCGCAAAATCCAAGTTACCGAGCAACCAGCGCTGCAACTCCGGCGAGACTTCCGCGCCGAGCGCACCGGGCTTCAACTCGTAGCGATTCGCCATGTTCGCGTGGCCACCGCCCGCGGCTTCGATTGCCTTTGTCCATTGCTCGATTGCACGTCGTCGTGGAGTCGCCCACAGCGCCGCCCAACGAAACAAATTAAACCACGGCGCCGCCAAGCCGGGCTCGCGTTCATACGCACTGATCGCGGCTAGGCGCAATCCGGGTTCCACAACTCCCCACCCCCCGCGCTGCGCAGCCGCGTGCAGCTCGTCGAGTCGCTCGCGGGACGGTGGCCGTCCCAATTCATCCGCGCGAATCGTCAACTCTGCGGCGCGGGCCACGGTGCCGGCAAACAAAGCGACGGCGAACACCACCCCAATCCGCAGCGGCTGGGTGCGGCGCAATCCGCCAAAGAAAAAGCCCGCACGTTGGCGGGCTTGGCTGACAGTCCTCACGCGGGGCGATTACGACGAAACTTCGGAGTCAGCTGCCGGAGCTTTCTGCTCGAACTCGAGCACATCGCCTTTGCGGACGACGAGGATCGGTTCGCCTTCCTTGATTTCGCCGCGCAATAGCGCCTCGGCGAGTGGATCTTCCAAGCAATGCTCCACGGCCCGACGCAGCGGCCGGGCACCATATTTTTCGTCGTAGCCCTTCTCGATCAAGAGGTGCTTCGATTGATCGGAGAATTCGAGGAGGATGTTGCGCGCGGAGAGGCGCTTCACGACTTTGGCGACCTCGATTTCGACAATCTTGATCAGATCGTCCCTGGTCAGTGAGTGGAAGACGACGATGTCGTTGATGCGGTTGAGGAACTCGGGTTTGAAGACGCGCTTCGCTTCTTCGAGCACCTTTTCCTTTAACTTGTCCATGTTGTGGAAGTCCGAGGTGCCTGCCGCCGCGAAGCCCATCGACGTCTGGCGCTGGATCAGTTGCGCGCCGACATTGGTCGTCATCAAAATGATCGTGTTGCGGAAATCGACGGTGCGGCCCAGCGAATCGGTGAGACGCCCGTCTTCCAAAATCTGCAGGAGCAATTGCACGACATCCGGGTGCGCTTTCTCGATTTCGTCAAAGAGCACGACGGAATACGGGCGGCGACGAACCGACTCGGTGAGTTGACCGCCTTCTTCATAACCGACATAGCCGGGAGGCGAACCAACCAAGCGGGAGACGGCAAATTTTTCCATGTATTCCGACATGTCGATTTGCAGGATCGCGTCGGCCGAGCCGAAAATCTGCGACGCCAATTGTTTCGCGAGTTCCGTTTTGCCGACACCGGTCGGCCCGAGGAACATGAACGAGCCAATCGGGCGCTTGGGATCTTTGAGATCGGCACGACTGCGGCGCAAGGCGCGCGCGATGGCCACTGTGGCGTGATTCTGGCCCACGATTGCCTTTTGTAATTCGATTTCGAGCGAAAGCAGTTTCTCGCTCTCCTTCTTTTCCAGACGGCTCAGCGGAATGCCGGTCCAGTCCGAGACGATCTGCGCCATATCTTCTTCATCGACGATGATGCGTTTCTCGTCGCGGGATTTTTTCCACCCTTCGATCGCTTCCTCCTGCTTCGCGCGGAGTTGTTTCTCGTGGTCGCGGAATTTGGCGGCTTCCTCGAAATGTTGCGCGGCGATGGCCTGCTCCTTGTTGGTGCATACTTCGTCGATCTCCTTCGTCATCGCTTCGATTTCCGGCGGACGATTGAGCGACGTGATGCGGGCGCGTGAACCGGCTTCGTCGAGCACGTCGATCGCCTTGTCTGGCAGAAAACGTCCGGTGATGTAGCGGTCCGAGAGACGCGCGGCGGCTTCGAGACCTTTATCCGTGAAACTCGCTTTGTGGTGATCCTCGTATTTGCTGCGGATGCCTTTGAGGATGATGATCGTGTCGTCCACGGAAGGAGGCTCGACCTTGACGCTTTGGAAACGGCGATCCAGCGCGCCGTCCTTTTCAATGTATTTGCGATATTCGTTGAGCGTCGTCGCGCCGATGCACTGCAACTCGCCGCGGGAGAGCGCAGGCTTGAAAATATTCGATGCATCCATCGCCCCTTCCGCGGCGCCGGCGCCGACGATGGTGTGCAGTTCGTCGATGAAGATGATGACGTTCTTGGCGCGTTTGATTTCGTCCATCACGGCCTTGATGCGCTCTTCGAATTGGCCGCGGTATTTCGTGCCCGCCACCATGAGTGCGAGATCGAGCGTGATAACTTTTTTGTCCGCGAGAATTTCCGGCACGTTGCCGCGGGAGATTTCCTGCGCGAGACCTTCGACGATGGCGGTCTTGCCGACGCCGGCTTCGCCGACGAGCACCGGGTTGTTCTTGGTGCGGCGGCAGAGAATTTGAATAACGCGACGGATTTCGCTCTGCCGGCCCACCACGGGGTCCATCTCGCCCTTGCGCGCCAGTTCGGTCAGGTCGCGGCCAAACGCTTTTAACGCGGGTGTCTTGACCTCTTTTTTATCGTCGGGTGTGCCGCGCGCAGAAGCTTCTTCTCCACCGGCACTAGCGGAGGAAGTGCCTTCGCCGGCTTGTTGACCGGCGGCAAATTGCGGATCGAGCTCGCGGAGAATTTCGCCACGGGCGCGTTCAATATCGATATCGAGCGTCTTCAACACGCGAGCCGCCACACCTTCGCCTTCGCGCAGGAGTCCGAGCAGAATGTGTTCCGTGCCGACGTAAGAGTGATTGAGCGCCTTGGCTTCCTTACCAGCGAGGGCCAGCACTTTCTTTACGCGCGGCGTGTAGGGGATGCTGCTCGCGGGAACTTTCGATTCCTGGCCGATGCCGACTTGTTTTTCGACTTCACCGCGCACCGTTTCCAAATCCAAACCCATTTTTTGCAACACACTCACCGCGACGCCTTGCCCGAGCTTGATCAAGCCCAATAGCAAGTGTTCCGTGCCGACATAATTATGGTGAAAGCGATCTGCCTCCTTGCGAGCGAGCGCGAGCACCTGTTGGGCACGAGGAGTGAAATTGTTCATGGGTTCCATTGAGGCCTTGGATAGAGGGGGCGTGAGAGTGAATCGGTTACTTCGCGGCGTTACTGAAGTCTGGACCGGGTAATTTAGCAAATTCGTCGCGTAAAAGCTTGCCACGCAATACATCACGTTGACCAGCTTCGATCGTGCCTTTGACGTGATGTTGGATATGCCCCGGCTGACATTCAATGAAGAGGCGGTCCACAATCGCGCGTTGGGTGTCGGGAAACACGCCGAGATCGATGCCAAGACGCATAAGCGAGAGCAGGTTCATCGCCTCGCCGGAGTTCAGCAGATAGCCGTGCTGGAGGATGCCGTAGGCGCGACCGATTTTGTCGAAAAGTTTATTGGGCTCCGTCTCGATCAAACGTTCGCGAGCGTTGAGTTCCTGTTCAATGATTGTGTTGAGCACGCCGGTGAGGTGCTTGATGATGTCCTCCTCGGTCTCGCCCAGCGTGGTCTGATTGGAAATTTGGAAAATACTGCCGCTCGCGTCGGAGCCTTCGCCGAACAGACCGCGCACGGCCATGCCGAGTTGGTTAACGGCGCGCACCACTTTTTCCATTTGGCCGCCGATCACGAGTGCGGGCAAATGCATCATCGTCGATGCGCGAATTGCCGTGCCGAGATTGGTCGGACAGGCGGTCAGGTATCCGCGGCTCGGCGAAAATGCGTAGTCAAGGTGCTCTTCGAGTTCCGTATCGAGTGCGTCGATGGTATTCCAAACCTTCTTGAACTGAAACCCGGCGCGCAAAACTTGAATCCGCAAATGATCCTCTTCGTTGATCATCACTACACAGGATTGGTCCTTGCTGATGACAATACCTGCGCCGGGTTTTGAGTGATTGAGTTCACGGCTGATCAAGTGGCGTTCGACGAGAATCTGGCGTTCCAGATCAGTGATGTCTTCGGCCGCAATCGCGAGCCCGCGCTTCATCTGCGGGAGCGACGCCACCGCCTGCAAACACGTGCCGAGAATTTCGCGACGTTGCTTGTCCTTTGCCCAACCCGGGAAAGGCATGCGCGCTAGATTTCGCGCCAGACGAATGCGCGTCATGAGCACGACCGCACTCTTGCTGGCTCCGGTATCGGTCAGCTCGGAATTGGCGGCGAGAAGTTCGCTGATTTTCATTATGATTTGCGCACCTTGCTGCCAACGGCCTGGCGCACTTCGTGAATTTCATCCCGGTAACGCGCTGCGTCTTCGTAACGCTCGGCTTTGATCGCGAGGTCGAGTTCGGTCTCCAAATGCGTCAACTTCTCGTAAAGCGAGCGGCGGGCGATTGCCTTCTGCGGCACTTTCCCGACGTGCGACACGCCCTTGTGCATACTGTCGAGCGCAGGCTCAAGCACGGCGGCAAATGCATCGTAGCAAGCCGGGCAACCGAAGCGTCCGGACTTCTTGAAATCCTGCTGCGTATATCCGCAAGCTTCACATTGCGCCTCATTGCGCGGCTCGGGATTCAGCGCACTCTTGAGCAATAAATCCGCCAGTGAAAAGCCACTCGGATCCGTCACGCCTTTGGCCTGCGCACACGCTTCGCACAGATCAACTTTGTTGATCTTGTTGTTGACGATCTGCGTCAGGTGCACCGTCGCCGGTTTGGCGCAGAGGTCACATTTGAGAGATTTTGCCATGGAAATTTTGTGTGGGAAACCGGTTTAGTCGGGGTCGTTCGCGACGCATCAGTTGCCCGCGTAAACCACTTCACCCAGCCCAGCTTTCATCTTGGCCAAACTCGGTGGAGACGCAAGTGCGCAGTCCTCCTCCGGGCAACCTAAGCGACCTCAGAGCTTCACGCCTTCGCTCCGCACTCGGTGGCGGAATTCCGTGAGCAGACGATTCGTGATGGGGCCGGGTTTGCCCGTGCCAATCACTCTTCCGTCGAGTTTGACCACTGGAATCACTTCCGCGCCCGTGCCGGTCAGGAAACACTCGTCGGCACACCAGACGTCGTAGCGCGTCATGTTTTGCTCGAGAATCGGCAGGTTGCAGTCGCGCGCGATGTCGAAAATGACTTCGCGCGTGATACCCTTGAGCGCACCTTGTGATGCCGACGGCGTGTAAATCGTGCCTTTGTGCACGATGAAGAGATTGTCCGCCGTGCACTCGGCGATGAAACCCTGATCGTTGAGCATGATACCTTCCAGCGCCCCACCCTGCTTGGCTTCGATCTTGCCGAGAATGTTGTTGAGGTAGTTGAGCGACTTTACCGTCGGCGGCAGCGCGGCCGGATTGATGCGGCGCGTCGGCACGGTGACGATCGCAAGTCCGTTCTCGTAGTGCTCTTTCGGGTAAAGTTGAATCGTGCTCGCGATGACAACCAACGACGGTTTCGCGCACAGCCAAGGAGCAAGACCGAGATCACCCACCCCCCGCGTGACGACGAGCCGGATGTAGCCGTCGCGCAGATTGTTGCGGCGGCAAGTTTCGCAAGTAATCTCGACCAACTCCGGCCGCGTCGCCGGCAAGTCCAGCATGATGGCCTTGGCGGAATACTCGAGGCGCTCGAGATGCTCATCGAGGCGAAACACGTTGCCGTCGTAAATGCGGATGCCTTCAAAAATCCCGTCGCCATAGAGTAAACCATGGTCGAAGACCGAGACCTTCGCGTCCGCTGAATCCACATACTTTCCGTCGAGATAAACGATCATACTTGGATGCAAACCAACAGCATCTGCAGACAAAAGGCGAGTTTCCGCTTGAAGTATTCGAACGCTATGACTCAACTCGCGCTTCTGATATGGTAATCGCTGCTCGCCGCTCCCACGCAGGTTTCACACTGATTGAACTGCTCACGGTAATTGCAATCATCGGCATCCTCGCCGCCCTGATTTTCCCGACGATCGGCAAGGTGCGCGATACGGCACAACGCACAGTCGATGCCAACAACTTGCGCGAAATCGTCAAAGCCGCCCAAATCTTCGCGGCCGACAACAACGACCGGCTCCCGAACCCGCAGGCGATCCTCGCGCAGAATCCCCAGCCGGTGACTGGCGGCTCCGGCGTATTTCTCTGGGCTGGCATCCTCGCTCAACGCGGCATCCTGACTGATCCGACCTTCTACTTCGCGAAAAACGATCCGCAATTTAACGGCATCTACCCCACGGCGATCGTTAACCCAGGCAATCGGTCGGCCCTCGATCCCAGTTTCACGAGCAACCGCTTGCTCAGTTTTGAATTTGTCGGCGGCCTCCGCATGAGCGACGGTCCGACGGTCCCGGTCGCGTTCACTCGCGGCCTGCAAGCCAACGGCACGTGGAGTGCCGAAAACGGCGTCTACCGCGACACCGGTGGCCACATCGCATTTCTGGGCGGGAACGTCCAGTTTTACCCCAATACCCAAGAGTCCGCGAGTCAGCTCACGCTGAATAACGGACGGAAGGGCAGTTCCGTGCTGCAGGCCTTGCCCTTCAGTGCTAATGCAGCGAGCAATCCCCGCGTTTATGCAACGCCTCCGGCAGGAGTCGGCACCGTGGCCGGCACCCCAGCGGAACGCGCCCAGTAAACGCGAAAATCAGATACATCCGCCATTGCTTTCGGCTAAAGAGAAAAGCCCGGCCTGAAAAGGTCGGGCTTTTTTCTTTCCCGCTTCCGGCGCTCCCCTACGCTCTGCAGTCTTATCAAATGACCGCCCTTGCTCCTACTTTTGTTGTCGGCCACAAGAACCCGGACGCTGATTCCATCTGCTCGGCAATCGCCTACGCGGCCTTCAAACAACTGCGCGGCGAACTCGGCTACACCGCCGCCCGTTGCGGCAACTCCAACGCGCGCATCGACACTATCCTCGCACGCTTCCACACCGCGCTACCACTCTACCTCAGCGATGTCCGACCCCGCGTCGAAGATGTCATGGTCACCGAGGTGCACAGCGTCGCCGATACCGCCTCGTGCGCCGAAGCCTTAGAATTCATCGACCGCCACGGTCACCGTCTCGTCCCCGTGCTCGATGCGGAAAAGAAACTCGTCGGCACCGTCACCGCCTCGCAACTCGCCCACGCATTCCTCCCGCAAATCGCCGAACCGAAACGCATGCGGCAAGTCACGAGCGACCTCAACTCCGTCGCGCGCTCCATCACCGCCCAAGTCGTTTGCCTCGGTCCGCAACCCGATCGCGTCGAGGAACTCTTCGTGCGCATCGGCGCGATGGACATCGGCACTTTCTGGCGGATTTCACTCGAGGAAGGGATCCCCGCGGACCGCTCGATCATCATCGTGGGTGACCGCAGCGATGTGCAGCGCAAGGCGATCGAACTCGGCGTGCGCCTCCTCGTGATTTCCGGCGGCCGCCCCGTGCACAACTCCATCTCCGAAGCCGCCGCAGCGCGCGGCGTGAGTGTGTTCATCAGCCCCTTCGACACCGCCACGACCGCGTGGCTCATCCGCACCGCCGGACGCCTCTCCCCGCTGATTGATCGCAACTACGCGTCCGTCAACGCCGACGCCCGCCTCTCCGACGTGCGTCGCAAAATCGGCCAGAGCAACGCGCCCGCCTTTCTCGTCCTCGGCGAAAACGGCCACCTACGCGGCATCCTCACCAAGACCGACGTCCTCAAGCCCGTGCCCACGCGCCTCGTGCTCGTGGACCACAACGAACTTTCCCAAGCCGTCCCCGGCGCCGACGAGGTCACCATCACCGAAATCATCGACCACCACCGCCTCGGCCCGATGGCAACGCCGCAACCGATTCTGTTCATCAACGAACCCGTCGGTTCCACCTGCACCATTGTTGCCGATTTGTTCCGCCGCTACGGCCTCAAACCCAGTGCCGATCTCGCCGGTTTGATGATGTCGGGCCTGATTTCCGACACGCTGCTCCTGCAAAGCCCCACCACGACGACGAAAGACGCCGACACGCTTGCGTGGCTCGAAGCGCACGCCGACATTCGCGCGAAACCGCTCGCGGAACTCATCTTCAGTTCCGGCTCGGTCATCCTTGCGCATCCCGCCGAGACAATTGTGCGCTCCGACTTCAAAGTTTACGAAGAAGAGGAAGTCCTCTTCGCCGTCTCACAAGTGGAGGAACTCGGCTTCGACAACTTCTGGGCGCACGCCGAACCGATCGCCGCCGCGCTCACCGCATTGCGCAAGGACGAAGGTCTCGCGTTCGCCGCGTTGCTCGTCACCGACATCAACACGCAAAACTCGCTCCTCGTCGTGAAGGGCGACACAGAGTTCATTCGCCGCATTTCCTTCGCGCCCGTCGAGCCCGGCCATATTTTCGATCTGCCCGGCGTCGTCTCGCGCAAAAAACAGCTCATCCCCTACCTCACGAGCGTCCTCCGCGAATTGCGCGGCTGAGCGACTGAAACCGCTATTGCTTCACGTCGCCCACCCCCGCAATTTGTCCCTTCTATGTCTGCTGAGTCACCGTCCACTCCCGCGCCCGCACCTAGCGATTTCATCCGCGACCTTGTCGTGCAACACCTCGCGGAGAAACGCTACTCGCAGATCATTACGCGCTTTCCGCCCGAGCCCAACGGCTACCTCCACATCGGCCACGCCAAGTCGATTTGCCTGAACTTCGGCATCGCTCTCGAGCACAACGGCCAGTGCAACCTCCGCTTCGACGACACCAATCCCGTCAAAGAAGACATCGAATACGTCGACTCAATTATCACCGACGTGCAGTGGCTCATCGCCGGTTGGGCCGACCATTGCCTCGGCTACAAAACCAAAGGCACCACACCCGCCGCCGTCTCTTCGAACGGGCGCCCCGATTTCCATTTGCCCGCCGCGCCGCGCGACTGCGCCACCGCCACCGAGCCGTTCTTCGCGTCCGATTATTTTGAGCCGCTCTTCACCTACGCGCTCGATCTCATCCGCCGCGGCAAGGCCTACGTTTGCGACCTCAACGCCAAAGACACCGAAGAATACCGCGGCGCGCCCGACAAACCCGGCCGCGATTCGCCGTTTCGCAACCGCACGGTCGAAGAAAATCTCGACCTCTTTCAACGCATGCGCGCCGGCGAATTTCCGGACGGCGCTCGCACGCTCCGCGCCAAGATCGACATGGCCTCGCCCAATGTCTGGCTGCGTGACCCGCTCCTCTACCGCATCCGCCACGTCGCGCATCACCACGCCGGCGACAAGTGGTGCGTTTATCCACTCTACGATTACGCGCACTGCCTCAGCGATTATCTCGAAGGTATCACGCACAGTATTTGCACGCTCGAATTCGAGATGCACCGCGCACTCTACGATTGGATTCTCGAAGCACTCGAACTCCCGCGCGCTCTGCCCAAACAGTATGAATTCGCGAAACTGATTCCGAGCTACACGCTCGTTTCCAAGCGCAAGCTCCTCACCCTCGTCACCGAAGGCGTCGTGCACGGTTGGGACGATCCGCGTATGGCGACCCTTTCCGGTCTGCGCCGTCGCGGTATTACCGCCAGTGCACTGCGGCGCTTCGTCACCAGCGTCGGTGTGACCAAATACGAAAGCGTCACTGACCTCGCCCTCTTCGAGCACATCATTCGCGACGAACTCAACACGACCGCCGAGCGCCGCCTCGCCGTCCTCCAGCCGCTCAAACTTGTCCTGACCAATCTCGCGCCCGACGAAATCATCGCCTGCGAAGCGACCAACAATCCGCAGAGCGAAACTCCCTCCACCCGCCCGCTCACGCTCACGCGCGAAGTGTTCATCGACGCCGACGATTTCGCCGAAGTGCCGCCACCGAAATATTTCCGCCTCAAGCCCGGCGGCGAAGTGCGCCTGAAATACGCCGGCATCATCAAGTGCGAAGAACTCATCAAAGACGCCGCAGGCAATCTCGTGGAGATTCATTGCACCGTCGATCTCACCACGCGCAAAGGTCAGCCGAACTCCGACCGCAAAGTGAAGGGCACGATCCACTGGGTCAGCGCCGCTGATTGCGTGGACGCCGAAGTTCGCCTCTACGACCGCCTCTTCACTGTCGCCGAACCCGCAGCGGAAGACGATTTCCTCAAGGTGGTGAATCCGCACTCGCTCGAAGTCGTGCAGGCCAAAATCGAACGTTCCCTCGCGTCCGCCGACGCCACGCAACGCTTCCAATTCGAGCGCCTCGGTTACTTTACGATCGATGCCAAGGATTCGCGCGCGGACAAACTCGTGTTCAATCGCACCATCACGCTGCGCGACACCTGGGCGAAGTAGGCAAACTCTCTGCACCATGGAAATTCCCCTGCTCACCGACGTCGAAGCGCGTGTGCTCGGTAGTTTGGTCGAGAAGGAATTGACCACGCCGGAATACTACCCGCTCTCGCTCAACGCACTCGTCAACGCGTGTAACCAGATCAACAATCGCGATCCTGTCGTCGCGTATGGGGAAGGCGACGTCAGCCGCGCGCTCGACTCGTTGCGCGACAAGCGCCTCGCCGTCGTCATCACCGGCGGCACGAGTCGCGTGCAGAAATTCGGCCACAAATTCGCCGATGTTTTCACCCTCTCGCGCGCTGAAGTCGCCGCGCTCGCCGTGCTGCTCTTGCGCGGACCGCAAACCGTCGGGGAAATCCGCAATCGCTCCGGCCGACTCCATGAATTCGCCGATCTCAGCGAAGCGCAAACCACGCTCGCCACTCTCGCTGAGCGCGCGCCGCCACTCGTCACGTGCTTGCCGCGGCAACCCGGCACTAAGGAATCGCGCTACGCTCACCTCCTGTGCGGCGAAGTCCCATCGCCCGCAGTCGCGACCGCGGCGCAACCCGCCAACCACGCTCCCTCCGCCGCAGCGTCAACACCCGCCGCAGCTACCGCCAACTTGGAAATCGAAGTTGCGGAACTGCGCAAAGAATTGGCCGAGTTGCGCGAACAGTTTGCTGAGTTTCGGCGGCAGTTCGACTAGGCGGCAGGCGTAGACGAGGTTGCCGACGTGGACATGAACGAAGGGGAACCGGGCCACGTCCGAGGCATGGACGAACAATAGAGCGCACCATCCCGCCGCCGCCGTGCAGCACGAGTTCCCATGAACCCGAAACCCCAAGGGTTGAACCTGTCTATGCCCCCCGCCATCGTCTCCGCCGTCTTCCAAGCCAGCGCCAGCTTCAAGTTCTGAGCCAATACATCACGGACGCATATGTAAAAACGAGTTGAGCTTTACGCGGGTAAAAATCAACCTCGTAAAGCTCAACCCACGATTTTCAAATGTTGACCTCCAACTATTTAGTGTCCCTCATCCCCTCACGGGCCCTAACCTTGCAAAGCTCAACTCAGTTGAGGTGAA
>JAUXXD010000096.1 GCA_030681265.1 Candidatus Didemnitutus sp.
TCAACCCGCGTTGCTTGGCGAGATTGGAGCCGATGTTGAAACCGATGCCGTAGCTGACCCGTTGGTCATCAGTCTTAAACTGCGGCCCGGTGGCGACCGGCTCTTCTTTTTTGCCGCATGCGGAGAGGAACAACATTGCTCCGAGAAAGGCAGAACCGCCTGCAATGAGAGTGCGTGAGCGTGAGTAACGTCGAATGATTTGAATCATAATGAATGCACGAGCCAAAACCCAGCAGAGGCCGGTGACAAGACCCGTGTGGAATTTCTCAGCCAGTGATGGCGACGACTTATTGTGGTGGCTTGGGCTTGCGGCTCGCGCCCCAAATCAACCACACCGCCAGCGCGACTAAGAGGATTAGCCACCAAAGGTAGCGAATTTCGCGGGCAGCCCCTTCCACGAAGCGCAACGTGGAAGGGAAGATAATCATCAGCAAGCCGCCGACGATCAGCAGCACGAGCAACTGCAAACCGGCGCGAACGCGGGGAGTCATCGAGGCTTCGCCAGTTGAGGAGTAGCGCGTCCGGCGCGCGGCGTGTTGCCCGCGGCGCGCTGGTTCAACTCTTCGAGTGAGAGCATGATGTTGCTGTCGCCACCACCGACGACGAGCGGCGAGCGCCCGTTCCAGTTTTGCAGAATCTGCAACTTGATGAAGTCGGGGTTGGCGCGCAGCGCAGTGCCGCGCACTTGAATGGCTTCCGCTTCTCCCTTGGCGCGGATGATCGCCGTGTCGGCTTCAATCTGCGCCTTGAGTTGAGTGAACTTCGCCTTCTCGGCTTCCTGCTCCTGCACCATTTTCATCTCAATGGCGGTTTCTAACTCCGGCGAAAGCGCGAGATTGAAGATCACGAGATCGGTCACGATCAGAAAGTCCGCACCGATTTTCTTGCGGGCGAGTTCGAGGGCGCGGGTTTTGATTTCCTCGCGGCGTTTGACGATTTGCTCGGCGCTTTGCGTGGCCGCAACTTCTTTCAAAGCTTCTTGCACGCGCGGGGCGATCAAGTTGTCGAAGGGTTCACCGGCGTATTCCTGGAAGATTTTGACCACAGAATGTTCCGGCACGCGGTAAAGCACGTGCACCTCCATCTTCACCTGCTGCAAGTCCGATGAATAACACTCGGCGGGCATCGGGCGGGTTTGCTGGCGCACCGAAATCGGCTGAATGTGCGTCAGGAAAGGTTGGCGGAAGCCGAACCCTTCCGGTTTGAATTCAGGCGACACGGTGCCGAGCGTCACCGCGACACCACGTGTGCCGGGTTGCACGACGTAGGTCGCCGCCGACCCGATCACGACGACTGCAAAAACGAGAATCGCGAAGCCGAGCATGCGCTTCACAATGCGCGGATCGAGTTCGCCATCGCGGGAACCGCCAACATTACGTGGGTTCATTTGGAATCCTCCTCATTGGTCGGCTTGCCGCCGGTGGTGAAATCGCCGAGTGGGAGCATCATATTGGCACCAGTGGCGCCGGGGCCGACCACGAGCGGAGTGGCACCGTCCCAGCGTTCAATAATCTGCAATTCTAGGACGCTAGGATTTTCCTGCAGCGCTTTGCCGCGGAGAATGATCGATTCGGCTTCGCCCTTGGCCTTGATGACAACTGTGCTGGCTTCCGTCGTGGCCTGTTGTTGGGCGAAGCGGGCGCGGGCCGCTTCCTGTTCCTGCACCATCTTCGCTTCGATGGCGTTTTCCAGTGCCTTGGTGAGAGTGATATCTTCGAGCACGATGTCCTCGATCACGAGCACCGCGCCGATTTTGCGGCGGGCACTTTCGAGGGCTTGGCTCTTCACTTCCTCGCGTTTCTGCACAATGAGTTCAGCCGAACGAAGGGCGGTGATTTCGTTGAGTGCTTCGGCCACGCGTGGCTTGATCAGCGTTTCAAATGTATTGCCGCGATAGTCGCGGTAGATGGAGACGACCGAGCTTTCCGGCACGCGGTAAAGCACGCGCACGGCAATTTTTACCTGCTGTAAATCGGACGAATAACAATCGGCGACCATCTTGGCCGTTTGCTGGCGGATCAGTTGCGGCGCAATGGTGGTGACGAAGGGTAATTTGAAACCGAAGCCTTCCGGTTTAAAGCCGGGCGAAACCCGCCCGAGCAAAACTTCGACGCCCCGATGTCCGGGGTCGACGACGTAAGTGGCAGAGGAGCCAGCGAGGATCAAAATAAAGATCACCACCGCGCCTCCCACTAGTCCTGTGATATTGTTGTTTGCCATGATAAAATTGGTCCGCCGTGAGTGTTCGACGCATGGTGCGACGAGACAAGGGATTTCGCCGCCATCACGAGCGATTCCTGTGGACGCCTCTCGCATCAGCGCGCGTTTGGGTTGAGCTGCGCATGAGAAGATTCACTCTGGCCAGTCCGCTGCCGCTTATGCCTACTGTGGTAGAACCCGACGTCATTAACCCACTCTTGATATGTTAATCATCCGCAAATTCGGCCGACTCCTGCGCGGCAAGGCCACTCCCTTTCAAATTATCGGCGGCAGCCTACTCGGAGCTTGTCTCGGTTTTATGCCGAATTTTGCCGATGCTCCCGGCCTCATCGTCGTGCTCACATTTGCGCTGCTCGTCCTCAACGCGAATCTCTTCCTCGCCGCCACCATCGGGCTCGTGGCGAAACTCCTTTCGCTCGCCCTGATGCCGGTGTCGTTTGCGCTCGGGCGATTCTTCCTTGATGGTCCGACCGAATCGTTATTTCGCCAATTGATCAACGCCCCCGTCTTCGCGTTGTTCGGCTTTGAATCCTACGTCGTCACCGGCGGCCTCGCGCTGGGCGTCGTGCTTGGCCTCGGTGGGGGCGGCCTGCTGGCGCTTGCTGTCACTTCCTTCCGGCAGAAAATGGCGGGACTCGACCAGAATTCCCCGCGGATGCACACACTCCTGCAATCGCCCTGGGCGCGCTGCGGCACCTTTTTACTCGCCGGTAGCGGACTGAAGAAACCGGACTACGCTGCGCTGCTCGCACAATCCAAAGTCGGCAATCCGATTCGCGTGCTCGGCGTCGTGGTCGTTGTGCTAAGTCTCTTGCTGACCACCATCGCGTATCAATTTGTCGCGTCGTCGATTCTGACCGCGCAACTGCGCAGCGGTCTCGCACAAGCAAATGGCGCGACCGTTGATCTCGACAGGGCCGAAGTTGATTTGCGCGCCGGTCGCGTGACGCTCACCGGCCTGGCGATCAGCGATCCCAATGCACTCGGCACTGACTTGTTTCGGGCCGCGAAAATCGAGGCGGATCTCAGTGGTCGCGATTTGCTGCGCAAGCGTCTGCGACTTGATCGCGTGGTCGTGCTCAGTGCGAGCAGCGGTGAAGCGCGCCGCGTGCCCGGACGCCGCACGGCACCAACGCAGGCTGCACCTGAGGCGAAAGCGCCCGGCGACAGTCAGTCGCTGGATGACTATTTGCAAAACGCTCAGGTGTGGCGCGAACGCTTGAGCCAAGTGCAACAATGGCTGGAGCAACTTTCCGGTCCGGACTCCACGGCCGGCACTACGACCGAGCCCAAGGCCGAAACTTGGGAAGCACGTTTGCGCCGACTCGCGGCGCAGCACGGCTACGCCAGTGTCAAGGCGACGCATCTGATTGCAGGCGCACCGACGTTTACGGTGACCGAACTGCTCGCCGGGGATATCAAAGTCGCGCGATTGCCCGATGAGTTGTTGCAACTCACCGCGCGCCACCTCTCCACGCAACCGGCGCTGTTGGCCAACGCGCCGGAGTTGCACCTGACGAGTGCGAGTGACCGTTTGCAGTTTCATGCCACCTTGGCCGGACTCGGCGCAGCGCCGGGCGCAAATCAGCTCGCGTTTCACTACCGCAATCTCGCGGTCGACGACGTGATGCAGCGCATCAAGACTTCCGGCGGCGCCGTGCTCAAGGGCGGCACCATCGACCTCGTGGGCCGCGGCGAATATTTCCTCACTGGTGGTCGCATCGAGTTTCCGCTGGAAGCGACATTGCGCAACACGAGCGTCAACGTCGGTGGACGCGCGACTAATCTTTCGCAGTTTGTCTTGCCGATCACACTGAGTGGTTCGTTGAGCAATCCAC
>JAUXXD010000087.1 GCA_030681265.1 Candidatus Didemnitutus sp.
ACACGAAACCGACTGTCATCAAGACGGTCGCGAGCGCGTTGAGGACGGCGTTGATTGTGGGAATATCGCTGATTGCCATGGGAGAAGAATCGAAGAAAAACGCGGATGTGCCTTATAATTTGAACAAGAAACGGTCGGCCACGAGTAGGCCCAGCAGGAGAGGCAAATAGGCCAGCGAGGTGCGGAAGAGTTTGCGGGCTTCGGCCTCGCGCGTGGCGGGATTGAGGAACAGGAACGACCGCACCAAAATCCACAGACCCAGCAACAGCGCGAAGGCGAAATAATACCACGAACAGTAGCCGAGCAGGGTCGGCGAAATGCCCGCTACCAAGAGCAACGCGCTCCAAATCACACTGCGACGCGCGACTTTCACGCCGCTCGGATCCACCACCGACAACATCGGCATGCCCGCCGCCGCGTAGTCGTGCCGGTAGGTCCACGCCAACGCGAAAAAATGCGGCATTTGCCACGTGTAGAGAATGAAGAACAGCGCCCAGCCCAATTCCGGATTCGAGCGCCCCGCCGCCGCCCAGCCGATCATCGGCGGCAACGCCCCGCTGATGGCGCCGAGCTCCGTTGACCATTTCGACCAGCGCTTCGCGGGAGTGTAGATTGCGAGGTAGGCGACAATCGTTGCGAGCGCGAGAAACGCCGACATCCCGTTCACCAACTTAAATAATACCGCCAGCCCCGCGATACACAGCCCCCAGCCAAGCACAAACGCCGACCCCGGCTGCACTGCACCAATCGGCAGAGGGCGACCGGCGGTGCGTTTCATTTTCGCATCAGTGTCGGCTTCCATCCACTGATTGATCGCCGCGACGCCCGCCGCGCAAAGTGCGGTGCCGAGCACGACCAGTAACGTCCGTTGCCATTCCCAGTTCGGCACGGCGGCGAGATAACCCACCATGGCCGTGATGACGGACATCAGACTCAGACGCGGCTTCGTCAACTCAAGGTAATGCCGCCAAGTCGTGCGCGGAGGAGAAAGGGGCTCAGGCGACGTCATGGGCTGGCTCAGGGTCATGCGCGAGGTGTTGCAACCCCATCAATTGACCCGCGCGCCGTGAAAAAAACAACGAGGAAAGTAGTCGCGAGTGTCAGCGCCCCGCCGATGACATGCCCCGTGGTGAGGTAGGCATCGCGTCCCGACCAAATGACTTTGGCCCCGAGGAAAATTTGCAACACCAGCAACGCGACGAGGAAAAGCCCCAGTTTGCGCAGCAGGGGCGCGATCGCCGGATCCCGCCACAACGCCCGCACATAGCCGACGATGACGACCGACAGCACGACCGCCATCACACGGTGCGCGAATTGCAGCACGACGCGAAAATCCCAATGCAGCGGCAGTATCGCGCCCTCGGCGGTGGACCACGGAAAGTAGGGAATCGCCATGCCCGCGTAATTGTGGCGCATCGCCGTCGCGATCCAAAGTTGCGTTAACAACAAGAACAGACTCCAGAAGCCCCACCGCCGCGTCACTTCCGACGCCGCTCCGTGCAAGCCACCCGCGCGCTCGACCCACGTGCGCGACAGGCCGGCCGCGATGGCAAACAACAAACACACAAACACCTGCGCCAACACGCCGTGCGGGATCCGCAGCATCTGCCCGAAAGTCATTTCAAAGCCCGGCATCGCAAGCGAGTCGAGCAACACGCGCTTGCCGCCGATGAGCCCTTGTAAAATCACAATCGCCAGCGCCCACCAGCCGAGCCGTCGCAGCCACGCGCGCGATTCGCGCCGCCACAGCCACACGGCCAGTGCGATCGTGATCAGCCCCATCATCGCACCGCTCAAGCGGTGCGAGTGCTCGGCGAACATCGCGACATCCGTGAGCCAACCATCGGGATTGACCGAGCCGTTGGACAACGGCCAGTCGGGGAACGCCATCCCGGCGCCGATGCTGGTGGTAAAGGCCCCGAGCGTGACGAGAACGAAAACCCACGCGCTGCCGAGCGTGGCAAACCAGGCGAGAAGAGGTTGGTAGGTCGAAGTGCGTTGCATCAGTCGGGTGCGGAAACGGGAAAGCCGAAGTGATACTTCGGGCGAGGGAGGCGCAAACCTTTTGACAATTTCCGCGATTGGCAAATGGGTCACAGTTATGAATCCGAGGTATTCGATCGCGGCGGCAATGACGGTGGGTGCGCTAATGGCCCTGGCGGTCACGACTGGTTGCGAGCGCCGCGCCACCGATTCGGCGGCAGCAACGGCGGCGGCGAATCCGAACGAGATCCGCCACCCCCTCACCGGCGAAATCCTCAGTCTCGACCGCGAACGCAAGGTGCTCATCGTGACGCACGACGAAATCCTCGGCTACATGCCGGCGATGACGATGGAATTTTTCGTAACGAGCGGAGATCTGGAAATCGCCAAACCCGGCCAACGCATTCGCGCCGAGCTCGTCGAGCGCCAAGGCGAATACTATTTGGAACGCATCTGGCCGGACGATTCGCTGACCATCCGCGCGTTGGAAGCCGGCACGAAGATGCTCGCGCAAGACACAGCGACCCGCGGGCGCGGCGTCTACCGCGAGATCGGCGAAACCGCGCCGGACTTCACCTTGCTCGATCAGGAGGGCCGCACGGTGACGGCGCATCGGTTTCGCGGGAAACGCGTGTTGTTGAATTTCATTTTTACGCGCTGTCCGATTGCGACGATGTGTCCGGCGGCGACGCAGCGCATGGCAGAAATGCAACTCGCCGTGCGCGAAGCCGGGCTGACCGACGTCGAGTTTGTCTCTGTCTCGCTCGATCCCGACTACGATACTCCCGGAGTGTTGCGCGAATACGCGGATTTGCGCGGGCTCGATTTATCCAACTGGTCGTTCCTCACCGGCCCGGACGCCGCAGTGCGTCACTTGCTCGCGCAGATGGGGATTTTGCGTGAATTCGAAGGTGCCACGATCAAACACAATCTGGCGACCGTGCTGATTGATCCGAGCGGACGCATCATCCACCGCGTTGATGGCAGCCGGTGGGACAACTCCGAATTTCTCCCTCGTCTCTTGCGCTGACATGCCTCCACGGCCCACCGACCTTTCGCGCACCACCAAGCGCAACATCGGCCTGATTACCGCAGGCGCGCTCGCACTTTATTTGTTCATGCGCTGGCTGCCGGTCGGCACCGACCTGAACCACATGGATTTCCGCGCCGGCGAAGAGAAGGGGGCGATCGAGTTTTGCGACCCGAACAGCCCGCAATTCATCCCGGTCCTGGCGGTGCGCTCACCCGTGCAACTCACTTTGCGCAGCGACGTGGAACTTTCGATCGGACGGCCGACGGAGTTTACGCTCACGATGACCACGGCCAACGGTAAACCGATCGGGCCGGTCGACCTGCTGGTCGCCCACACCCGGAAGCTGCATTTGCTCGTCGTCGATCCGACGTTGAATGACTACCAGCACGTTCATCCGGAGCCGGGGCGTAAAGCGGGCGAGTGGGTCTTCTCACTTACGCCCAGTCGCTCCGGCACGTATCGGGTCTTCGCGGACTTCATGCCGGTCGCGACGGGACGCGGTTTGTATGCATCGACGGATTTCGTCGTGCCGGGCGAGGTGGCGCGCGTGACGCGTGGCACCAATACGTTATGGCAGGCGGCGGGTTTTAATTTCGAGTTGCGCGTTCCGGCGTATTTCCGGGCGGGCATTCCGGCGGAATTACAATTCGTCATCGAAAGTCCGGGCGAGGTAAAGATTCCGGTGCCGATGCAGCCGATCATGGGCGCGTTCGCGCATCTCGTCGCGTTCGATGAAGCCCGCACCGGTTTCGCGCATTTGCATCCGGAGCAATCCGATCTAGCGCAACCGCCCGAGCAGTTGCGGCCGACACTCGCTTTCAAAGTGACGATACCGCAGCCGGGTCGTTACGTGATCTGGGCTCAGGTAAATCTCGGCGGCAAAGAGATTTTCGCGCCGTTTTGGATCGAGGTTTATCCTTGATCGGGGCTGAGGCCTCTTGCGCGTGCTTTGCTCGTCAACGGATGACGCAGCGTCGAAGTCGCACCGCTGGCTGAATTATTGGCGAGGGTCACTTCGCCGCCGAGACTGCGCAGCGAGTGCCGCGCTACGGTAAGGCCCATGCCGACTCCGACAGTGTGCTTGGAACTGATGAAGGGCTCGAACGCGTTGTCGCGCATCTTGTCGCTGAGTCCGCATCCTGCATCGCTTACTTTCACGATGAGTTGGCGTCCGTCTTCGCCTTGTTCGAGGAGCGAGGTCGTGACAGTGATGCGGCGTTGATCGTCGGGAGTGTCGCCGTAACTTTCCCAGGCATTGAGCAATAACTTGGCGAGTGAATCTTCAAAGACTTCGACGTTGGTTTCGAAGGTGAGATCACCGAGTGGATTCTCGATCGACACGCCTTGCTCGATTTGCTGCTCGCCTTGGTAGCGTCGCACGCTGCCTTCGAGCAACGCGGTCAGATTCGCGCGCGTGATGGACGGCTTGTTTTTCACGACCAGATTGGTGAGTTGCCGGATGATGACGACGATGCGGTTGACGGCGTCTTCGAGTTGGTGTGCGTTCTTTTTTACCAATTCCGGCCGTTCATGGTAGGCTTTGATGAGATCAACGTAGCCGATCACGACGCCGAGGAGATTGTTGAGATTGTGGGCGATGCCTTGGGTAACAGCGCCGAGGGCGGCGGCACGGCGCGACTCCCCGAGGCGGCGGTGCAGCTCGACCAGTTCGCGGTTCATCTGCACGAAGCGCAGCTGTGTTTGCACGCGGGCGAGCGTCTCGTCGAGGTCGATGGGCTTGGTGATGTAGTCCACCGCACCGACACCGAGCCCTTCGATTTTGCCTTCCTTCGAGGTGCGGGCCGTGATGAAGATCACCGGAATCAACTGCGTGGCGGGATCCGCTTGGAGGCGTTGGCAGACTTCGATGCCGTCCATGTCGGGCATCATCACATCGAGCAAAATGAGATCGGGTTTGTCCGTGGCGACGAGGTCGAGCGCTTCCCGGCCGGAGTAGGCGGTGGCGATGTTCATCCCTTCGCGCTCCAGCTTGCGTTTCAGGAGCTGGACGTTGATGGGCTGGTCGTCGACAACGAGGATCTTGGGGGCGGCCATGGGGTGCGGGAGTGAGATAAGGCCCGCATCGCGCGCGATGCAAGCGCGGCGTGGGTGAGGTGATTACCCTGTCGTCAACCAGTCGCGTGGGCGTTTTGCCGGAATGCTTTCACCGTGTTTTTCATCAACATCGCAACGGTCATCGGACCGACGCCGCCGGGCACGGGCGTGATTTTCGAGCACAACGGAGACACGGTCGCGAAATGCACATCGCCGGTGAGGCGATAGCCGGTCTTGCGCGTGGCGTCGGGCACGCGGTTGACGCCGACGTCGATCACGACCGCGCCGGGCTTGACCATGTCGGCGGTCACGAATTCCGCTTTGCCGATTGCCGCGATTAATACATCGGCTTGGCGCGTGAGCGCGGCGAGATTGGCAGTTTGCGAGTGACAGACGGTCACCGTCGCATTGGCCCACGCCTTGCGCTGCATCGCGAGCAACGCGGCGGGTTTGCCGACGATGAGGCTGCGTCCGAGGACGACGACGTGTTTACCGGAGAGCTTCACCTCGGCGCGGTGCAACAATTCCATGATGCCCGCAGGCGTGCAGGCGACGAAGCCGGTTTCATCTTCCTGCGCGAGTTTGCCGAGATTGAGGGTGTGGAAGCCATCGACGTCTTTGTGCGCGGCAAGGCGGCGGAACACCGCGACTTCGTCCATGCCTTTGGGCAACGGCGATTGCACGAGAATGCCATCGACCGTGTCGTCCGCATTCAGGCCGTCGATCACGGCGCAAAGCTCCGCTTGGGTAATCGTCACGGGTTGAAGCAGCAGACGGCTCTCCATGCCGATCTCGGCGGCGGTGATTTGTTTCTTTTTCACATAAGAAACAGAGGCGGGATCGTCGCCGACACGCACGAGTGCGATGCACGGTTTGCGACCACTCGTGGCACTGACTTCGGCCTTGAGCTCGGCGATGATGGAGGCGGCAACTTGATTTCCGTTGATGATTTCCATGGCGACAAAAAGAAGCCGACCCGCAGATCGGCTGGTGAAACAAAAAACTTACTTAACTTGAATCGCCTCAGCGACGACGACGAGGTCCTTCCCGTCAACCGTGTTGCGCACGGTGCCAGTAACCGTGACGATTTTGTCGACATACGACTCCAGGCGATTCGTCAGAACGAGGCGTTTGGTATCGACGTAGGCGAAGCGACGGCCGCTGAGATCGGTGAGTTGGTATTCGTAGGGCGGATTGGGATTGAGCAACGGACGGCGGGCGACCACGAGCGTGCCACTGAAGAGACGCGGCAAGTCCGCCATATTGCCCGTTGGCACGGCGCGACCGACACTTGCGGGCGTGGCGACGGGAACGGCCGGTGCGGCGATCGGCTGGGTGATAGCGATCGCGGGAGTGGAGTCAGCGGGGCGGTTCGCCATGGAGGGCAGGGCGATGAAACCTTCGAGCCGCTTCGTGACTTTGATTTGGCAATAGTCGCCGCGCAGGCCGGTGATTTCAGTGACGTCGTCTTTTTGCGCAACGGAAAGTTGCGGCGCGGTCTTGCTCGGGGCAGTGAGCATGGAGGCACCTTCGCGCACTTCGAGACTCTTGGAAATATCGCGGCTGTGCACAAAGGCTTCGAACGTGCCCGTGATCGCGACGCGGCGCCAACCGGCGGGGGCGTCACCAACGGTCTCGACAGGGGCACCGCGCTTGAGTTGCGAGATGACAGGCGAACTGGCGTCGGCTTGTTGAAAGACGGCGGTGTCGGCGGTCAGCGTCTCAGCGGTGAGCGCGAGACCTGACCAAGCAAAGGCGAGGGCGAGGAACGAGAGTTTAGTCTTCATGGTCTTTGTGATGGGCACCACGCGTGCGCGGCGGCGCGAAGAGGAGTGAGAGTTCTTTCGTAGAAAGTTGTTTGACGCCGCGCAAAGGAATTCCTTTCAAGCGCAGCTCGCCGATCTGGTAACGACGGAGGCGTTTTACCGGATAACCGAGCGCGAGGAACAGTTGGCGGATTTCGCGCTTCTTGCCGTGGTGCAAATGCACGTCGAGCGAGTTGGACATCTTGTCGCGATTGGGGTTGAGCAACTGCGCGCGCTCCACCTTCAAGTGCTCGGTCTCAACCTTCACGCCGCGCAACAGCAGCGGAATCCGGCTGCCCGGAAACGGTTCCTCCAGTGTGACGTGGTAGCGTTTCACGATGGTGTTCGACGGGTGCATCAGCCGGTTGGCGAGATCGCCATCGGTCGTGAGCACGAGGAGGCCTTCGCTGTCTTTGTCGAGGCGGCCGGCGCAAAAGAGGCGGAGTTTGGCCCACTCGCGGGGCAGCATGTCAAAAATCGTGCCGTCCACGGCGTGCGGATCACTGTTGCTGCAGACCAGGCCGCGCGGTTTGTGCATCGCGAGCGTGACCTTGGGCTGCGGCTTGTCGCGCATCGGTTTGCCGCTCACCGTGATCTTATCGACGGCGGGATCAACCTTTTGGCCGGTTTCAGCCCGCTGACCGTTCACATAGACCTCGCCGCTAGCGATTAACACTTCGGCGGCCCGTCGGGAGCACAAGCCGGAGTCGGCGATGAATTTTTGAATGCGAACCGGTTCCATACTCGCACGGTGGGCGGCGGCGCGGCGCGCGGCAATAGGAAAGGCGGAAACGCGGGTGGGCGCCGGTATTTTGACAGGGAACGGACTTGCCACACGTCGGAAGGCAAAGGCAAAACAGACGCTTCCATCCATGCAACTCGAGTCAGCCATCGCCACCGCCTACACTAAGGAGAACCCGTTTCCCGCTAATTTGACGGAGAATCGCCGTTTGAGCAAAGCGGGCTCGGCGAAGGATACACGGCATCTTGTGCTGAATCTCGCGGGAAGCGGTTTGAGTTACAAGGCGGGTGACTCCTTGGGTGTTTATCCGACGAACCAAGCGGAATTGGTCACGGAAATTCTCGGTCATCTTGGCGCGACAGGCGACGAATGGGTCAGCCCCGCGATGTTGCGCTTGGAGAGCCCGATTACGTTGCGCGAAGCGTTGACGAGCAAATTGGCGCTCGCCGGTCCGACGCGCAAGCTCGTGGAAACACTGGCCCACAAAGCGACCGATGCGTCCGAGAAAACGAAACTGGCCGCACTGCTTGGGCCGGAGGCGAAAGAAAAGTTGACCCTATTTTTGGCGGAGCGCGAATACGCCGATTTGCTCGGCGAGTTTCCGAGCGCGCGATTGGCACCGCAGGAACTGGTTGATCACATGCGCAAGTTGATGCCACGGCTCTACTCGGTCGCCTCGTCGGGCAAAGTTTATCCTGAGGAAGTGCATTTGACGGTCGCGGCGGTTCGCTACGAAACCAATGGCCGCAAACGGCACGGCGTTTGCTCGACGTTTATGGCTGATCGCGTGGCACTAAAAGTGACGCCGGTGCCGGTGTTTATTTCCCATTCGCATTTCACCGTGCCGCGAGACGGCGCGCGCGATATCATCATGGTCGGGCCGGGGACGGGCGTGGCACCGTTTCGCGCGTTCATGCAAGAGCGCATCGCGAGCGGGGCGACAGGCCGCAACTGGTTGTTTTTCGGCGATCAGAAACGCGCGACGGATTTCCTTTACGAAGAGGAATGGCTCGCGTGGCAACAGCAGGGCAAGCTGGCGCGCCTCGATGTGGCTTTCTCTCGCGATCAAGCGGAGAAAATCTACGTGCAAGAGCGCATGCGCAGCGCCGCGGCGGAGATTTGGGCGTGGTTGCAAAGCGGCGCGTCTTTCTATGTCTGCGGGGACGCCAAGCGGATGGCGAAGGATGTCGATGCGGCGTTGCACGAGATCGTGGCGCAACACGGCGGCATGGATGCCGCGGCGGCGACCGACTACGTCAAGCGCCTGAAAAAAGAACATCGTTACCTGCGGGACGTTTATTGAGTTGAGGGTTGCGGATTGGCGGCGGGCGTGACACCAAGCACGCCAGAATTTCCCATGAGTCTTACCTTCAATAATCGTGTTGCTCTCGTCACTGGGGCCGGTCGCGGCATCGGCAAAGCCATCGCGGAATTACTGGCGAAGAATGGCGTCACCGTCATCTGCGTCAGTAAGTCCGCCGAAAGTTGCGGCGCGGTCGCGGCTGACATCGTCGCCGCGGGCGGCAAAGCCAAGGCGCTCGCAGTGGATGTCGCGGACGGCGCGGCGGTGGCGCAGGCCAGCGCGGTGTTGCTCGCGGAATTCGGCAACATCGACATCTTAATCAACAACGCCGGCATTACGAAGGACGGCCTGTTGTTCCGTATGTCCGAAGACGATTGGAATGCGGTCATGGCGACCAATCTCACGAGTTGCTACCACTGGACCAAGCACATCGGTCGCCCGATGACGCAGAAGCGCTGGGGCCGCATCGTCAACATCACCTCGGTCGTCGGCCTGATGGGCAATCCGGGGCAGGCCAATTATTGTGCGGCGAAGGCCGGCATGATCGGCTTCACCAAAGCGATCGCCAAGGAATTCGCGGGGCGCACGGTCACGTGCAATGCGGTGGCGCCAGGCTTCATCCAAACCGATATGACCGCCGCGATGCCGGCGGAAGCGGGCGAGAAGCTGAAGTCGGTTATCCCGTTAAGGCGGCTTGGCTCCGCCGCGGATATTGCGCAC
This sequence comes from Candidatus Didemnitutus sp., assembly GCA_030681265.1. GTDB lineage: Bacteria > Verrucomicrobiota > Verrucomicrobiia > Opitutales > Opitutaceae > Didemnitutus. Next base: position 9,642 of record JAUXXD010000087.1, read on the forward strand.
ATGACTGCCTTCCTCTGTTCCGAGGAGGCCGGCTACATTACCGGTCAGGTTTTTACCGTTGACGGCGGCATGGTGATGTGATGCCAGTTACCGCCACTTTCACCTCAACCCACTTTCCACATGGCCGACCAGAAAACCATCGAACAACGCGTCAAGCAAATCATCGTTAACCAACTGAATGTTAACGAAGAACAAATCACTCGTGAGGCCTCGTTCCTCGACGATCTCGGAGCCGATTCACTCGACACTGTCGAGCTGATCATGGCCTTCGAAGAAGAATTCAAGGCCGAAATCAAGGGCGAGATTCCCGAGAGCGACGCTGAGAAGCTGCAGACCGTCGGTGACGTGATCACCTACATCGAGCAGAAGTCTGCCGCCAGCTAAGCTGTTGACCCTTTTGGCGTTCTACCGACCGGAAATTCCGGACTGGTAGAACGCCTTTTTTTTTTCACTGTTACAGCTGATGGATACTACTTCCCCGCACAAACGCGTCGTTGTCACCGGCATGGGTGTCATCTCGTCGCTCGGTCACAATGTCGACGAGTTCTGGACCAACATCCTCGCTGGCAAGAGCGGGGTGGACCGCGTGACGCTGTTCGATGCCAAGGATTACACCTGCCAGATCGGCGCGGAAGTGCGCGGCTGGGATCCGACGCAACATATGGATCCGAAGGAAGTGCGCCGCAACGACCGCTACACGCATTTCGGTTTCTGTGCGGCCAAACAGGCCATCGCCGACGCCAAGCTCGACATGACCCAGGAAGACGCGGACCGCGTCGGCGTCGTGATTGGCTCTGGGATCGGCGGCATGTGGACGATCGAGACGCAGCACAAAAATTTATTGGAAAAAGGACCGCGCAAAGTGTCGCCGTTCATGATTCCAGCACTGATCAGCAATATGGCCAGCGGCCTTGTCGCGATCGAACTCGGTGCGCGCGGTCCGAATTTCTGCGTCGTCAGCGCCTGCGCGACGGCGACGCACGCCATCGGCGAATCGATGCGCATGATCAGTCGCGGCGATGCCGACGTGATGGTGTGCGGCGGGGCCGAAGCGGCGATCACGCCGTTGGCCTACGCGGGTTTTTGTTCGATGAAGGCGATGAGCACGAATAACGACAATCCGCAGCAAGCCAGCCGTCCGTTCGACGCGCATCGCGAAGGCTTTGTCATGGCGGAAGGCGCGGGCATTTTGGTGCTCGAAAGCCTCGAACACGCACTCGCGCGCGGGGCGCATATTTATTGCGAGTTGGCCGGTTACGCCGCAACCAGCGACGCCTACCACATCACTTCACCCGATCCCGAAGGCAAAGGCCTGTCGCAAGCGATGAGCCGCGCGATCGCCGATGCCCGGATGCGTCCTGATGAAATCGATTACATCAACGCGCACGGCACCTCGACGCCTTACAACGACAAGTTCGAGACGCTCGCGATTAAGAAAGTTTTCGGCGACCACGCGCGCAAAGTCATGATCAGTTCGACCAAGTCGATGACCGGACACTTGCTCGGCGCGGCCGGCGGGGTGGAAGCGGTCATCAGCGTGAAGACGATCACCTCCGGTGAAGTGCCGCCGACGATCAATCTCGATAATCCAGATCCGGACTGCGATCTCGACTACGTGCCCAACGTCAAGCGTCAGGCCGAAGTGAAAGCGGTGCTCAGCGACAATCTCGGCTTTGGCGGACAGAACGCCGCGTTGGTGTTCCGTAAGCTTTGATCTTTTGGGCCCGTTAAGGCGGGCCGTAGCGCCGGGCGCGCTACGGCTAGTGCACTGGTTGCGATTCGTATGTCGCAGCTTGCACCGGTGTGCGGGCCGTGGCATAAAGGGTGCACCCCATGAAAACACCCGTGCTTCGGCTAGTTTTGGCGGCGGCTTGTCTGTCGGGAATCGGTCTAGCGCAAGCCGCCGAAAACGAGAAAGGAAATGCAGAGCAGGCGGCGGCAATTGCCGTTGGTTGGCTGACGTTGATCGATAATTACGACTACGCCGGCAGTTTGCACGCGGCGTGTGCTTCGTTTAAAGGAACGGCGACCGAAGAGCGTTGGGTTGGCGCGATGAATCGTTCGCGTAAACCGCTCGGACACGTGGGTTCCCGCGCGGTGATTGATGCAGTTTTCTCAACGAAAGCTCCGCGTGCGCCGGTGGGAGCGTATTGGATTGTGCGCTTCAACACAACTTTTGAGGGCGCGCGGGCGCAGGAGGTTGTGACATTGGCTCAGGATGAAGACGGCCAGTGGCGCGTGCAGGGATTTTTTATCCGCGCACCGGACTGAACTGAGCGGCTTCCCTCTGCGGAGCACGATAAAGCGCGATTACAGCTTTGCGCCCAAACGCGGTTTCCTAATACTCGAAGTCAGCGACCGGAGCTCGGTTGCGACAGGGTAAACAAATCGATTTCACTAAATTCAATCCCCTCCTTTATGGCGAAAAACAACAACCGCATCAGTCTCACCGAAAGCGATCCCGAACGCAGTCTGGAGTTCGAGTTCATCCGCGCTACCGAGGCGGCGGCATTGAATTCGGTGCACTGGATTGGCCGTGGTGAAAAAGAGAAAGCGGACGAAGCGGCGTGCGACGCGATCAACGGCACGTTCGATCACATCGACATGCGCGGAGAAGTAGTGATCGGCGAGGGCATCAAGGACGGTGCTCCCGGCATTTTTCTCGGCGATCGTCTCGGCACGTGGAAGGCGGGGTCGCCGAAATTCAATATCGCGCTCGATCCCATCGACGGCACGACGAACATTTCGAAAGGGTTACCTAATTCGATTTCCGTGATGGCGGGTGTGCTCGCGCCCGAAAAAGGCACGGCGATGGTCAACATCCCGTCGTTTTACGCCGAGAAACTCGCCTACGGACCGCTCGTTGCGGAAGCGATTCGCAAGAACAAGCGCATGCGGTTCGACCTCGATACCCCGGTGGAGGAAATTATCCGCAAAACGGCCCGGATCATGGGCAAAAAAATCGGCCAAGTGGTCGTCGTGATTTTGGATCGGCCACGTCACGACAAGATGATCGCGTCCGTGCGCCGCATCGGGGCAGCGTTGCGATTGATTGCCGACGGCGATGTGACAGCGGCGATCGCACCGTCGTTGCCGGATAGTGGCGTCGATCTCTACATGGGCATTGGCGGTTCGCCGGAAGGCGTATTGACGGCGGCAGCGCTGCGTGCGCTCGGCGGCGACCAGCAATTGCGCATGTGGATTCGCGATGACGCTGAACGCGCCCGCATCGCGAAGGATCCGGCGGGCAAGCATGTTTCGCGCATTTATCGTTCCGAGGAATTGGTGACCGGTCCGGGCGCGATTTTCTGCGCCACGGGGATCAGTTCGAGTTGGTTGCTCCCGGGGGTGAAATTGATCGGTCGCAAGGCGATCACGCATTCCATCCTGATGCGCGCCCGCAGTCGCACGGTGCGTTACATTCAGGCCGTGCACGACCTCGACCACAAAACGATCTACCTGCGCAGCAGCAACGCCGAGACGCTCGTCTAAGTCACTGACGGGAAAAATTCCAAATTCCCGTTGACTGGGGCATTTGTGCACTCTTTTACTCACCGCTCTCCTAAGTGGCTTGGTAGCTCAGCTGGTAGAGCAGAGGATTGAAAATCCTTGTGTCGGTGGTTCGATTCCGCCTCGGGCCACCAAATAAAATATGAAAGGCTTGCCGAATATTGGCGAGCCTTTTTGCATTCTGGTGTAAAAAAAATGATTCAAACCTCTGAAGAAATTCGTACCGGCGACGTGCCTGTAGGTGCTGATGGCATCGTGCGCGAGGTTAAACGCCGCCGCACCTTTGCGA
>JAUXXD010000102.1 GCA_030681265.1 Candidatus Didemnitutus sp.
GTTGAAGCCGAACCAGCCGACCCACAACAGCCCGACCCCGAGCAACACCATCGTGAGATTGTTCGGCGAAGTCGAAAGTTTCGGATGACCGATGCGTGGTCCGATGAACATCGCCAACACAAGTCCGCTCACCCCCGACGAGATGTGCACGACGGTGCCACCGGCGAAATCAATCGCCCCCTTCGCTCCGAGATTAAAGAAGTAGCCATCCGAGGCCCACACCCAGTGGCACAACGGCGTGTATACAAACAGCACCCACAACGTGATGAACGCGATCCAGCCCTTGAAGCTGATGCGCTCCGCCACCGCTCCGGCAATCAGCGCCGGCGTGATGATTGCAAATTTTCCCTGAAACATCGCGAAGACATATTCCGGCACGCCCGCTTCCATCACGACATCATCGATGCCTTTCAGGAACAGGTAATCCGGATTCCACCCGACGAAACCACCGAGCACGCTTGGACCGAAGGCCAACGCGTAGCCGCAGACGGCCCACAACACACCAACGATCGCCATCGCGATGAACGAATGCATCATCGTTCCCAACACGTTTTTGGTGCGCACGAGCCCACCGTAAAACAAGGCGAGCCCCGGCACCATCAAGAGCACGAGCGTAGTGGAAACAAGCATCCACGCAGTAATGCCGGAATCCACCACGGGCGTGGCGGGAGCGGCTTCCTGCGCAAACGCGAACGCCGGCAAGATCGCGGAAGCGAACGCTGCGGCAAGGACACGGTTGGGTATTTTTATCATCATGAGTAAGCGTGAAGGTTCGCCTACCCCTTCGCACGCATCGTGCCAGCGCGCGTCCCAACTCGTGTCATAGCTCCCAACTAATTTCGCGCCGGATCTTCCGGCTCGTCCGCGCTCACCAATAACTGCGGATTCACTGCCCCCAATAATTGGCGCCACAACGCGGCACCATCCTTCGCCGACAAATCGAAATCCGCCGGCTCCGCCACCACCCACGTCCCCACTTCCATCTCCTGTTCCAACTGCCCCGCGCTCCAACCGGCATAACCAAAAAATCCGCGCAACGTCGCCGACGCATCCAGCGCGAGCTGTTCCGCCCGCACTGGATCGAGACCAAATTGAATTTGAAATTCGCTCCGCTCTTCCAACCAACGCCAACCCGCGAAAATTAATTTATCTGTCTCCACGGGCCCACCCCGATAAAGCGGCACCGCCGCCAACGGGCCAATGGCGAATTCCTTACTGACGTCTCCGAGGCGTTGCTCGTGCGGCTGATTGAGCACCACGCCGAGTGCGCCATGCGCGTCGTGCGAAGTGAGCAACACCACCGAACGCGCGAAACTCGGCTCCTTTAACACCGGATGCGCCAGCAGCAACATCCCGACGTGACTGGCGGGAGTATCTGATCGAGCTTGCATGCGTGTGGTCAACAACAGCGATCGCGCCCCGGGCTAGAGTTTGCCAATCCGAATCCCCGCGTCGCCGAGTATCGACTCGACGAACGGATCGTTACTGTAATCGAGGTGATACTTAATTTCCGCGATGCCCGCCGCCGCGAGAATCTTGGCGCAATTGATACATGGGTAATGCGTGATGTAGGCCGTGCAGCCTTCCACGCTGCTCCCACGCCGCGCCGCATCAGCCACCGCATTTTGCTCCGCGTGCACCGTCGCGTGCTCGTGATTGTCGCGCACCCGCGAAACGTGCGGCGCCCCCGGCAGCCAGCCATTGTAGCCCGCCGCGACGAGCCGGTGCGGACGCGTCCCGCCCGTGACGATGACACAGCCGACATTGAGGCGCTCGCAAATTGACCGCGAGGCGATGACTGTCGCCATCGCCATAAAATATTCGTCCCAGCTCGGACGGTGCGGAAAGGCGGCGGTGGCCTGAACAATGAGGTCAATGGGACTGAACGGCGGATTCATGCAGTGGATGACATTATTGGACAACTCAGCCAAGCTGGGCAATCCTCCTCTCCGGTATGCAACGCGAACTTCAACCCGAGCTTCTTGATTCGCTGCCCCCGGACCATCCGGATGCCCTGCATAACCGGCGCGACCTGCGATTGACAAACCGCCTGCTCGGCAACCACCGCTGGTTTGCCCGCACCCTGCCGATCCACCTGCCCTCACCCAGCGTGGTGCTCGAAATCGGAGCCGGCACGGGCGAACTAGGCGAACATCTCGCCGCCCGCGGCATCACGTCCGACGGTCTTGATCTGTGGCCCGCCCCAGTGAACCTCCCCGCTGGGCGCCGCTGGCATCGCGCCGACCTGTTGGAATTCGGCGGTTATGACGAATACCAAGTGATCTTGGGTAATCTGATCTTCCACCAGTTCTCCGCCAGTCAATTGGCCGGACTGGGTCAAAAACTGCGTCGTTCGGCCCAGTTGATCCTCGCGTGCGAACCGCTCCGGCGGCGCAGTTCGCAACTGCTCTTCGCCACCGTCGCCCCATGGTTCGGGGCCAACCACGTCAGCCTGCACGATGCCCATGTCAGCGTGGCAGCGGGTTTTCGCGCTGACGAGCTCCCCCATCTGCTCGGATTGCCGCAACCCGAGTGGGATTGCCGCTGTCACAGCACCATCTTGGGCACTTATCGGATGGTGGCCCGGCGGGTATGACCAAAGTGCGACCAATTGAAATCATCGGCGGCGGGCTGGCCGGGCTTTCTCTCGGCTTGGCTCTGCGCCGCGCCGGGGTGCCAGTCACCTTGTCCGACCTAGGTCAGTATCCACGGCACCGGGTCTGCGGCGAGTTTATCACCAGCCTCGCGGAGTCCACCATTACGCGGCTGGGCCTCACCTCGGTGATGCAGGACGCCCTCCATCATCAGCAAGTGGCATGGTTCAACGACGGCCGCCAGTTGTGCACGCAGCATCTGCCGGTGCCCGCGCGAGCGATGAGTCGGCACCGGCTCGACGCCCGGCTCGCACACGCTTTCGTCGCAGCCGGCGGACGGCTGCACACTCAAACCCGCGTGCCCGACCGCATGCCCACGGCCGGTTGTGTCATCGCGACTGGGCGGCGCCGGTCGCCCTCGCCATGGATCGGGCTGAAAATCCATGTGTGCAACCTGCCCCTGTTCTGCGATCTCGAGGTGCACCTCGGAGAGCAAACCTACGTCGGACTGACCCGGGTCGAGGATAACCGGGTGAATTTGTGCGGCCTGTTCTCGCGCCGCGAACTGGCGGCGAAAGGCTCGGCGCTGATCATCGCCTATCTGCGCGCGGCGCACTTGAGCGCCCTCGCCGATCGACTGGAGAACACCGACTTCGACGAAGCCTCCTTTTGTGCCGTGGCCGCCTTGGGCTTTGATCAACACTTGACCGCTTCCCCCGGGGAGGTGGTGCTGGGTGATGCCGGTGCCCTGATCCCCCCTTTCACGGGCAACGGCATGGCCATGGCTCTCCAAGGCGCGGAAACGGCCCTCGCCCCACTCCTCGCCTACTCGCGCGGTGCGAGAGAATGGGCCGAAACCTGCCAGCGGATCCAGCTAGCGCTGCATCGTCGCTTTCGGTTGCGACTCACGACGGCAGCGGTCCTGCATCCGTTCCTCCTGCAACGACTCCGGCAACGCTGGCTCCTGCGCCTCGCGCAAGTCCGGCTCCTGCCCTTCCGACCCCTCTACGCAGCCTTGCACTGACCCCCGATGTATCTCCACGCCCTCGCCACTGCCGTGCCACCCGCTGTTTTCACCCAGCCCGAATGCTGGGAAGTGATTCAACGTTCGCCGATGCGCGAACGCTTGAAAAAACGCTCCATGCTCATCCTGCAAACCATCCTCAAGGGGGATCATGGCATCGCCACCCGGCACTTTGCCGTGCCCGACATCGAACATGTCTTCGCCCTGACTTCCGACCAACTCAACGCCGCGTATCGCCGCGCGGGTCCGCCGCTGGCCGCCCGAGCCCTCCACTGCGCCCTGGAAAAATCGGGGATCAAGGCGGTCGAACTCGACGCCCTGTTAATCTGCACTTGCACCGGTTACCTGTGCCCCGGTCTGACCAGCTATGTCGCCGAACTACTCGGCCTCCGCCCCAACGCTTATTTGCAGGACCTTGTCGGCCTCGGATGTGGCGCGGCCATCCCCACCTTGCGAGCCGCCAGTCATGTGCTCGCGGCCCAACCGGGTGCGACCGTGGCCTGCGTGGCGGTGGAGGTGTGCTCTGCCGCCTTTTACCTCGACGACGATCCCGGGGTGCTCATCAGCGCCTGTTTGTTCAGCGACGGCGCCGCCGCGACCATCTGGCGGGCCACCCCCGGACCATCCGGTCTCGCTTGCTTTGCTTTCAACACTCTCCATCTGCCAGCCGAGCGCGACAAATTGCGGTTCGAGCAGCGCGACGGCAAACTCCGCAACCTGCTCCATCGCTCCGTCCCTGAACTGGCCGCCGTCGCGGTCGGTCGGCTGTGGGCGGAAAGGGGCGCACGGCCAGTCGCCTCGGTCGTGACCCACCCCGGGGGACGCGACGTGCTAGAGGCACTGTCGCCGGTGCTGGCTCCGTATTCGCTGGCCGCGAGCACGCAAATGCTCCGGGAGCACGGCAACATGAGCAGTCCCGCCGTGTTGTTTGCCTTGGAGGAAAACCTGAAAATGGCGCTCCCAAACCAAGCCGGTGATTTTTGGCTCGTGAGTTTCGGGGCGGGCTTTAGCGCACATAGTTGCCGAATCGGACTCCCACCCCATGCCCACCCTCATTGAAGTCACCTCCTATTGCGACCAGCGGACCCGGCGGAGCGCGTTTCAGGACTTTCCCGGCTCGCACAACGGCCTGCAAGTCGCCAACGACGGCCGCGTTACCAAAATTGGCGCCGCCGTTGACGCCGGCCTGATTCCCTTCGAAAACGCGGTGGAGCGCGGGATCGATTTCCTGATCGTGCACCACGGCCTTTTCTGGGCCGGCGTGCAACCCCTCACGGGCCCGATTTACGGCCGCTTCGCCGCGCTGGTCAGCGGGAATTGCGCCGTTTATTCCAGCCACCTGCCGCTCGACGCCCACGAAGAGCTGGGCAACAACGTGCTCCTCGCCCGCCAGCTGGGTCTCAAGCCAAAGCGCCGGTTTCTTCCACACGAAGGCGAGTTCATCGGCTGGATCGCGCCCAACAAACTCAAGCGCTCCCAACTCTGCGCCCGCCTCGAGGAACTCTATCCTCGCGTCATCGTGATCGATTGCGGCAGCGCCTCGCCGAAACAAGTCGCGTTCTGTAGCGGCAGCGGCAACAGCGCCGTGCCCCAACTCGTCGCGGCCGGCGTGGACACACTCATCACCGGCGAACTCCGCGAGGAATGGTTCAACTACGCCCAGGAATACCGGCTCAACCTGATCTGCTGTGGTCACTACCCCACCGAGGTCCACGGCGTAAAGGCCCTCGCCGCCGAGCTCGCCAAAAAATTCCACCTCCCGTGGGAGTTCATCGAGACCGGCAATCCCCTGTAAGCTCCATGACCCACCCCAAACACCCGAAAAACGCCTTCCCCCTTTCGGGCGTTTCGCCGTGACCCTGCCTCCATGAAGAAATTCGCCATCCTCAACGGCCCCAACCTCGATCGTCTCGGCAAACGCCAACCGTCCATCTACGGCACGGCCACTCTGCGCGATTTGGAAAAACTCCTCCGCACCTCAGCCAAACAACTCGGCGTGCGCGTCACGTTTTTCCAATCCAACCACGAAGGCGCACTGATCGACAAATTCGGCGAGCTGGCCGACCAAGGTTGCGCCGGCGTCGTGATCAATCCCGGCGGGTATTCGCACACCAGCATCGCGCTGCGTGACGCGATCAGCGGCAGCGCGATTCCCACGATCGAAGTGCACCTTTCGGATATTAAGAAACGCGAACCGTTCCGCCGCAAATCCATGACCGCAGGAGCGTGTGTTGCCATGATCAGCGGCCACGGTTTCCCCGGTTACGTCGAAGCCCTGCGCCAGCTCGCCACCCGTTAAAATGGGCCAACATCTCCCTGATTTTTCAGAACCACGCTGGTTCGCCTGCCACACCAAACCGCGCGCCGAGAAAAAATTCGCGCAACTGCTCACGCGCGAAGGCTTCGATCATTACTTGGCACTGATTGAGAGCGTGAAAATTTACGGCGCACAGCGAAAATCCTTCACGAAGCCGCTGTTCCCCAGCTACGTCTTTGCACAAATCCCACCCGATAAAAAAACCCGCGTCTATCAACAGGATCTCTTGGTGCGGGCGATTATGGTGGAAAACGAGTCGGTTTTCCTGCGGCAACTCAGCGATGTGCGCACCGTCTGCGCGTCCGGACTCGAAGCCGTGCTCCACCCTTTGATCAAAAAAGGCTCACGCGTGAAGGTCACCAGCGGCCCACTCAGCGGACTCGAAGGCTTCGTCGACAACCCCGCCAATCCACGCGGCATCGTCGTGTCGGTCGACGTGTTGCAGCAAGGCCTGTTGATCACGATCCCGTTCGAGAGCCTCAAGCCGCTGCTCTGAGGTCGCTTCGAATCAAGATCCGCCGCCAAGTTGGAGCGAGGAGCGAGTAGTGAGCAGCTTGAAGCGAGTAATTGGGTGAGGAGCAGCAGCGTGATGAGTAGGCAGCGTGATGAGTAGGTAGCATGATTGCGCGCAACGTGGTGGAGCCGCGTTGACCTCAACGCGCTTGAGCACTCCGCACCTCCGCCCAAGCCAGTTTGTAACGTATTATATTACAA